>DASQGS010000154.1:0-2735 GCA_035632455.1 Thermoanaerobaculia bacterium
CGGCGTCACAGCGATCTCCCACGGGCCGAACAACGATGGCTGTGACCCCGAGTCCTGCCGCGGCGTATTGATTGAAGACTGCCTTTTCGACACCGGCGACGACTGCATCGCCCTCAAGTCGGGCCGCAATGCGGACGGCCGCCGGGTCAACGTACCGATCGAAGACGTCATCATCCGCCACTGCCGCATGAAGGCGGGCCACGGCGGAATCACCGTCGGCAGCGAAGTGAGCGGCGGCGCTCGCAACATCTACGCCGAGCAATGCACACTCGACAGCCCTGACCTCGAGCGCGGCCTGCGCCTGAAAACCAATACGGCCCGCGGCGGCTTCATCGAGAACGTGTTCGTGCGCGATATCGAGATCGGCACAGTACAATGGGCGCCGATCGAGATCGATCTGCGGTACGACTCGAAAGAGACCGGCAAATTCTTGCCGGTCGTGCGCAACATCCAGGTCCTGCGTATGCGCTCGGCACACAGCCGTTACGGGCTCTACATTCGCGGCCTGGAGCAGGCTCCGGTTCGCGATATCGTGGTGCGCGACTCGACATTCCGCGGCGTCGCAGACGGTCACGTGATCGAAGGGGCCGTCAACGTGGCGCTGGCCGGACTGACCGTCGAAGCCGCACCGAAGGGAGACGAACGAAAATGACGACGATGGCAATGGAACTGGCAGCAATCGACGCGCGCACTTGTGTAGCCCGCGATACCGGGAGCCGCCGCGGACGGCATTTGGCCGTGACGCCGCAGAACACAGCGGCCCGTCATCTTCATGTCGGCCGCATCGTGCTAGGCGAATCGGACGGACCCGTCACTTATACGACCGGCGAGCTGGAGACCGGCTTCGTCTGCTTGAAGGGACGGGCAACTGTTGATGTTGTCCCGGCGGGCGGCAATCGCGCACTCCATAAGCTGGGACAGTACGACGCGCTCTACATACCACGCGATTCCGAAGTGGTCGTGACAGCGGAGCCCGGCGGCTGCGATATCGCCGAGGTCGCTGCACCGGTCGCGAAACACTATCCCATCCAATTGGTGCGATTCGCAGGCGTACAGGCCGATCCGACCCTGCACTTCCCCACCGGCGGTCCGTCCTCGGAGCGCACGGTGAACGTCCTCATTGGCAAGAACGTACAAGCGGGGCGGATCATGGCCGGCGTTACGTTCAGCCGTCCGGGCAATTGGACATCGTGGCCGCCGCACGAGCATGGACGCATGCTCGAAGAAGCGTACCTCTACATCGACATGCCCGCGCCCGGCTGGGGCCTGCAGCTCGTCTACAATGACCCGCGCAATCCGGAGCTCGTGGCCGTCGTGCGCGAAGGTGATTGCGTGCTCATGCCACAGGGTTATCATCCGAACGTCTCCGCTCCCGGCGGCACGATCAATTTCCTGTGGATGATGGCGGCCATCCGCGAGGGCGAGGACCGGCAGTTTGGAGTGGTCAACGTGCAACCGGAGTACGCACAGACCGGCTCCGGACTCGAAGCAGCAAGGAAGTAAGCAATGGTCTTCACAATCAAGGACGCCTCGGCCTGCCGCTATGATCTGGTGAGCCTCGGCGAGGTAATGCTCCGTCTCGATCCAGGCGACGGCCGCGTCTCCACGACACGCACGTTTCAGGCCTGGGAGGGCGGCGGCGAGTACAACGTCGCCCGCGGCCTGCGCCGATGTTTCGGCCTCCGCACCGCTATTGTGACTGCGCTCGTCGACAATGCCGTGGGACGCCTCATTGAGGATCTCATGCTGCAAGGCGGCTGCGATTTGTCGTGGATCCGTTGGGTCAGCGACGACGGAGTCGGGCGCCGGGCGCGCAACGGACTCAATTTCACAGAACGCGGTTTCGGCGTCCGCGCGGCGCTCGGCTGCTCCGACCGCGGCCACACCGCGGTCTCACAGATGAAACCAGGCGACGTCGATTGGGACCGCCTCTTTTCACAAGAAGGCGTCCGCTGGTTTCACACTGGCGGCATTTTCGCCGCTCTCTCAGAGACCACGCCGTTGGTGGCGCGCGAGGCCATGGAGGCGGCGCGCAGGCATGACGTCATCGTCTCTTATGACCTCAACTACAGGCCGTCGCTATGGAAGGGAATCGGCGGCGCGGAGAAAGCGCGAGCCGTCAACCGCGATCTGGCCGGCCTCGTGGACGTGTTGTTCGGCAATGAAGAGGATTTCAGTGTGGCCCTCGGCTTCGATGTGGAAGGCGTAGACGAGCACCTCGGCTCGCTGCCCGCCGATGCTTTCAAGCGCATGATCGGCCGCGTAACTGCGGCGTTTCCGGGCCTCAAGGTCGTTGCCACGACGCTTCGCGTCGCCCGCACTGCCACAAGAAACGACTGGCGCGCGATCGCCTGGTGCGACGGCGGATTCCACGAAGCCGCGCCGCGCCCCGACCTCGAGATCCTCGATCGCGTCGGCGGCGGCGACTCCTTCGCCTCCGGCCTGATCTACGGCTTTCTGACTGCGCGAGGACCGGCGTGGGCCGTCGACTGTGGCGCCGCCCACGGCGCCCTCGCCATGACCACACCGGGCGACACCAGCATGGCCACGCTCGCCGAGGTTGAACGGGTGATGAAGGGTGGAACGGCGCGGGTCAGCCGGTGAAGCCAATGTTGAATTGGGAATTGAAACGTCATCCTGAGCCGCGTAGACGGCGAAGGATCTCCTTGGCAGGATCTAGGCCCTCGAATCGAATCCTGTAATCCACAATCGTCGCAAGAAGATCCTTCGCCGTC
>DASQGS010000155.1:0-3626 GCA_035632455.1 Thermoanaerobaculia bacterium
TTCTCTCTTCCCTCCAGCGGGTCCTCCCGGGGGGAGTTCCCCGCCTTCTCAGGTAGTACAAAGAAGCTCCGTCCCTGATGCTCCGTCGGACACGCTACGTTTTCGGTTGCGTCATCCTTACCTCGCACGCCTCATTTCCAGGTTTGTGTCGCTCGTTGCCGAGCCTCCCGGTTCGTCGGCTGGCGCCGCCTCCTTGCCAGGCCTGGAGCTTACTCACGCGGTTGCTCCTTCCCGCTCCTTCACGTGGAGAACATCAGGTCTCCCAAGTTCCTCGGAGAGCCCTGTGTGAACATGCTCCGCTCTTCGACCCCGGCCCTGTCAGATCCACTCGGTTTTCTGTATCTGACTGCTGCCTTCCACTGGGGGCGAACGCGTCGGCTTCCGGGCCACATCCCCTATTTCGGGGCTCCATCACGCAGCCTGTTCACTCGCTGTGTACACTTCACTCCACGGGTCACCCCGCTAAGCGCAACACTCGCTTCCAGCCGGGCACCACCCTTTGCTGGACAGGATTCGCACCTGCCGGCTCTCGCTGAAAGGTTTCCGACTTTGACTTCGCTTTCGTTACGTCATCGTCTTTCCCCTTTCCGAAGTTTCTTGGCGTACAACCCCTCCGGGGTGCGGGTTCTGATTGAACGAATGTCCGCGATCCGGTGGCTACGCCTCCGGCGTTGCCACCGGCTACCGTCACGCACGCCTCCGGCGTGCCGCCGCTTCAGGATGGCACGATGCGGAATCTGTTCGAAGTCCTACCCTCCGCCTTTCTCTCCGCTTTCTGCTCTTTGCTTCCCGCTTTTCGTATACTCGCCCCTCATGCGCCGTCGAGTACCGGCTGCCCTTCTGCTCCTTTCGCTGGCTTGCTGGCGCGAGCCGGCCGGGCCGCCGCTAAAAGATGACCTCGGACGCGCGGTCGCGCTGCACGGCAGTGTGCATCGCGTGGTGACGCTGGCGCCAAATCTCACCGAGATCGTCTTCGCCATCGGCAGCGGCGCGAAGCTCGTCGGCACCGACGACTTCTCCGATGCGCCGGCGGCCGCGAGGAAGTTGACGAAGGTGGGCGGCCTCCAGCCGGACGTGGAGCGGATTGCTTCGCTGAAGCCCGACTTGGTCATCGCCACCACGACTGCGAACCATCCGGCACTGGCAACCGCGCTCGGCAACATCGGCGTCCCTCTGTTCGTGGTACGCACGGACCGGCTGTCCGAGATTCCAACGGCGATGAACCGCCTTGGCCAGATCCTCGATGCTCCCGCCGCGGCCGGCGCAGCGTCTTCGATCCGCGCTGCCATCACCCGCCAGCGCAGGCGCCGGCCGCGCTTGCCAAGGGTGCTCTTCGCGGTCTGGACGAACCCGCTCTACGTCGCAGGCCACGACACCTTCGCCGACGATCTCTTCGTCCTCAGCGGCGCCGTCAACGCCGTCCCGCCGAGCGTGCACGGATGGCCGCAGTATTCGCTCGAGTCGCTCGTCGCCGCGCCGCCGGACATCATGCTCTACCCGAAGACCTCGGTCACTCGGGCGCAGATCAACGAGCTGCTGCGCTCCGCGCCGACCCTGCGAAAGAAGACCCGGTTCGTACCCGTCGACGAGAATACATTCACCCGCCCAGGCCCTCGCGTCGTCGAGGCGGCAGCCGGCCTCAACGAGATCCTCGACGCATGGGAACACAAGCACTGACTTCGGCGCGCCGCGAGGGGTTGCTGCGTCCGGCACTGGCCCTCGGCGTATTCCTAACAGTCGCGATGATCCTGGCGGCATCCTTCGGCGCCACGCCCCTCTCGTGGCGCGCGGTGCTCGGCGGCGATCCGACGGCGCGCACGATCCTCATCGACATCCGTCTTCCCCGCGTGCTCCTGGCCGCGCTCGTCGGCGCGACCCTCGCGGTCGCCGGCGTCACGTTCCAGACCCTCCTCCGCAATCCGCTCGCCGATCCTTTCATCCTCGGCGTGTCGGGCGGAGCGGCGTGCGGCGCCGCCGTCTCGACTGCTCTCGGACTGGCCCGCTTTCCGGGACTCGTGCCGCTGCTGGCATTCGCAGGAGCCCTGGCGGCAACCGCCGGCGTATTTCTCCTGGCGCGCCGCCGCGATCGCACCGATCCGACGCGCCTGTTGCTCTCGGGGCTCGTCCTGAACGCCTTCTTCTCCTCGGTGATCCTCCTCGCGTTCGCCTTTTCGCGGCAGAGCGACTTGACCGCCGCACTTCGGTGGATGATGGGAACGCTCTTCGGCGCCTCGTGGACCAGCGTGGCCCTTCTGGCGACGCTGCTTTTCCTCGCCAGTGCGGCGCTGATCTGGATCGCAAACGATCTCCGCATGTTCGCCTTCGGCGAGGAGGACGCGAAGTCGCGCGGCGTCGACGTCGAGCGCGTCAAGCTCGCCGGCTTCCTCGCGGCCTCGATCGTCACCGGGGCCGCGGTCGCGGTCAGCGGGATCATCGGCTTCGTCGGTCTGCTTGTCCCGCATCTGATCCGAATGGCTTGGCGCCGCGACTTTCGCGACCTCCTCCCGTTGTGCGCCCTAGGCGGCGCGGTACTGCTGGTCTGCGCCGACTTGATCTCGCGCGTCGCCATCGAGTCGGCCGAGCTTCCGCTAAGCGCCTTCACAGCGATCCTCGGCGTGCCGTTCTTCCTGTCGCTGCTGAGGAAAGCGCGATGAAGATCGATCTGCTCGCAGCCTCGTTCGGTTACGACCGCTCTCACCCGGCCGTGGACAACGTCACGCTGTCGTTCCCAGTGCCACTGCGCGGCGAGCCGGACGCCGATGCGACGCGTGCGCAACTCGTGGCCCTCACCGGGCCGAACGGCTCGGGAAAATCGACGCTGCTGAAACTGATGGCGCGGATCATCGCGCCGCAATCGGGAGAGATCCGGTTCGGCGGGCGCCGTCTCCGCGACTGGCCGGCGAAGGAATACGCGCGCCGGGCCGGCTACCTGCCGCAGGATCCCGATCCGACGTTTCCGATGCGGGCCATCGACGTCGTGGTCTCGGGCCGCGCCCCATTCCTCGGCCGCTTCGAGCGCGAGCGCGACGCCGACTACGCCGAGGCGGAAGAGGCCCTCGCCCTGTGTGACGCCGCCGGCCTGGCGGATCGCTATCTCGACGAGATGAGCGGCGGCGAGCGCAAACGAGTTTTTCTGGCCCGCGTTCTCGCAGGCAAGCCGAACGTGATTCTCCTCGACGAGCCGCTCGCGGCGCTCGACCTCATCCACGTCCAGCAGTTCTCGCTTCTTCTGCGGGAGGTCGTCGATCGCACCGGAAGCACGGTCATCTTCGTGTCCCACGACCTTAACTGGGCCGCCGCCTACTGCGACCGGATGCTGGTCATGCACCAAGGCCGCATCGCCCTCGACGCCTCGCCGGCCGAGGCCATGCGCCCCGACCGAATCCGCGAGTACTTCGGCTTCGACGCCGAGGCCGTGGAATTGGGAGGGAGGAAGTGGTTGGTGCCGCGGGTTTAGGGACATCGGGCGTTCAGGTGTGCAGCACAAGACTTGGTGGCAGCGATGCCGGCACCCCCTTGCATCGCGTAAAATGTGAGCCATGACAATCGAGGCAATCGTGCGCCAGCGGCTCGGAGTTGAGCCGGAAACTATCGCGGAGTTTTGTAGGCGGTGGAAGATCACAGAG
>DASQGS010000156.1:0-3629 GCA_035632455.1 Thermoanaerobaculia bacterium
TTAAACCACTGACCACTGACCACTGACAACTGACTACGACAACCACTGACCACTGACCCCTGCACACTCACAAAACCCGTATTGGCAAGATCGTCGAGTTTATCCCCTCAAACTGCAGCCGCCGCTGAATCGCGAACGGCGTCTCGTTGTGCAGCAGCCGGTGGAACCACTTCTCCTCGCGGAAGATCAGTTTGCCCATGAAGAGCATGGCCCTGGGAAACTCGTTGACGATCTCCTTGACCATGTCTTCGACCATGGCCACGGCCTCGGTGCCGATGCCGATGCGGTAGTCTGCTTTGAAACCGTGCTGGCGGGCCCAGGTGACGTATTGCTCGAGGCTGGCCTTTGTCTCGGACTCGAGGCGCCCCATTTCGTCGGTGCCCTTGAAATTGCCGGAGTCGACCACGGCGGCTGTAATGAAGATCATGTTCTTGAAATAGCCGGGGAACTGCTTATGGATCGAGAGGATGTGATGGATGCCGTAACCGGAGAATCCAGCCACGCCGATAACCGCGGTCGGTGCATTCGGGTCCATCGGCTCCAGTGCTTCCGGCGATTCGGGCTGGATCGGCAGAGCGAGCAGGGTCTCGTCGAGGCGTTTGAGCCCGAGCTTCAGGTCGTCATAATGGCTCCGCACAACGAAACAGATCACGATTGCTACACTGGTGACTACCGCCGTCAGCCATCCTCCCTCGGCGAACTTCTCGACGAGGTTGATCGTTAGGATCGTCACGCACATCACCAGCCCGGTCCCGTGAATCGCAAGCTGGCTCTTCCATCGCGGTTCTTTGGCCCGATCCTTGATCCAGTGCCGCGCCATCCCGAGCTCGGTCAGCGAGAATGTAATGAAGACGTTGATCGAGTACATCGTGACAAGCATTGTGATATCGCCGCGCGTGTAGAGCAGTGCGGCAATGCCTGCGAAGCCCATAAGAAACACGCCGTTCTTCGTGACCAGACGGTCCGACAATTGCGCGAAGCGATGAGGCATCCAGGAGTCGACGGCCATATTAGCCAGAATTCGCGGGCCGTCGAGAAATCCGGTCTGCGCGGCCACAAACAACAGCGCCGCCTCGGCTATGAGCGTGATCATAATGATCAGGACGCCGATCTTGAGATGCCCGATGTGCCACGTGCCGAACAGATTCGCCAGCAGGACCCAATTCATCGTCTTCCCGGGCGCGGGATGCGAGTCGGTCAGCAGATAGCCGAACATGATCCCGCCGGCGGTGATGGCGAGCGATCCGGCCATCAAGGCCATGGTGCGCTTGCCGGTGCGAACGCGCGGCTCGCGCAGCATCGTCACGCCGTTCGAGACCGCCTCGATTCCGGTGTACGTGCCCGCGCCCATCGAGTAGGCCCGCAACAGGAGAAACGCCACCGGCGCGAAGCCGAGGGACGCGATCGAGAACTTAAATTCGTGCCAGGAATCGTGGAACACGACCGGCACGGTGCCCATGTGCCCGAAGATCGCATATCCGATCATCCAGATGTGCGCGAAGACGAACACCACGAAGATCGGCATGAGGAACGTGACCGATTCCTTGACGCCGCGCAGGTTGAGCATGATCAGGCCGAACAGGACGATCACCTCGGCGGTGAGCTTGTACGGGAGCATCGACGGCGGCATCAGCGACCAGAGCTGATCGCATCCCGAGGCCACCGACGTGGCGATCGTCAGAACGTAGTCGACGAGGAGCGCGCAACCTGAGACGACGCCGATCCGAGGACCGAGGAGCTTGGTGGCGACCAGATATCCGCCTCCGCCGCCCGGGAAGTGCTGGATGAGGTTCGAGTAAGCGATGGAGATGACCAGGATCGTGATCGCGGTCATCAGGATGAGCATGAGGGCGAGATGCGTATGGCCGCCGAGAGCGCGGTACGCCTCGTCGGGTCCATAGGAGGAAGAGGAGAGACCGTCGGCGCCGAGGCCGACCCAGGCCAAAAACGCCACCAGCGAGACGTGATGGAAAATCTGGGGATCGTTGACGTCGCGCGGCTTCCCCTCGATGAAACGCGTCAGTTTACCGGTCATGCTTCGCTCAGACCTCGATTGCCTGAATTCGAGTGGGAATCCGTCCTGGAGGGGTGGGAGGCGGAGGTGGTGGTTGGCTCATCCGGGCCGCGCCTGGCGCGACGAACGCGAATTGTGAACGGGACCGGGGAGGGAGTCAAATTTGTATGAAACGCCCAGCCTCCAACTCCCGTCTCACCTGCGGGTGAAACGGAGTCCACAATGAAATCTTTGGTTCTCCTGCGCCGCGTGCTCCTTGCGACTGGCGCCGCGGTTGCTCTCTGGCTCTTCGCTTTCGGCGTTGGAACGACTCTCCGCACGCGGGCGTCGTCCGCCCAGTGGCCAGCCGGGCTGGGTGCGCTGACTTCCGTGCCATCGCGATATCCCGCCCATCCGGCAAGCACGGAGGCGCTCCAACTCGTCACGCTCGCCGCGCCCCTCGGCGTTGAGCTTCGGCAGGCTCGCGCTGTTCCGTTGCATCGCAAGGTCGGAGAGCAGGCTGCATTGGCCGCCATCGCCGAGCCACTTGGCGCGTTTGTGAATCTGCACTTCTCTAGGCCGACCGACGTCATCGACGCTCCGCCCGCCGCACTTGGGGATTACCTCGAGACGCACGCAGGTCCTATCGAATCGTTGCGCCGCCATCTCGTCGATCACAATGGCCGTATCCAGTGGGCTGTCGATCTCACAAAGGGCACGGACATGCCTTTCCCGAATCTCCTCGGGCACATGCAACTGAGCCGGCTGCTCGCGGCCGACGCGCTTGTCCGCGCACGGCGCGGCGACAACCCGGGCGCCTGGGAGGACCTGCACGCAATCTGGTCGCTTGGCGGCGCCCTACGCTCGCGGCCGGAGATCATCTCGCAGCTCATTGCACTCGCCGGCGCCAGAATCGCGAACGCTCTCGCCCGCAAGCTGCCCGCTCCCGCGCCGCAATGGCATCAGGAGCTGGCTCAATTCGATCTGGAAACGCCCGCACTGTGGGCGATGCAGGCGGAGGCGTGGCGCGAATCGTTCGCCATCGAGTCCTTCGGCCTCGGCGACGGCTCGCGCGGCGATCGGGCATTCAGCCTTGCGCTCCTTCCGTACACCCGCCTCGCCTCAGCCGGCATGATCGATCAACAGCGCTTCGCCATAGCGAGGCTCGTGGCCACGGGCCAGACCTGCGCATTCAACGGCTCAGAGCTCGACGGGAAGGTAATTGAAGCAGCGCCTCACTGGAACTTCGCCGCCCGAGTGGCGTCCACAATGCGCCTGGGATCGTCCTGGCAGCGACTACGGCGCTACTCCCTGGAGGCCGAGGGGACGTCAAAGATCGTCGCCCTCAAGAAAGCCCGCATCGACAACGGCGGCTCCTGGCCGGCAACCGTTCCCGGCCTGACAACATCGCGCTGCTCCGACGGCCGCTGGCTTTACGCAGTCACCGGGGACAGCATCTCCCTTCAATTCAGCCGCGAGATCCCAATGCCGCCAAATCAGAAAGTGGGCGCACCGCTGGTGCAGACGTCGAAGGGATAACGTGGATCAGGCGAGCGCGTCATCCTGAGGCGGCGTCCGGCGGCCAAGAGCAACGTGGCACACTCTTGGGAGAGTACAATCGACCGATGTTGTTGCA
>DASQGS010000157.1:0-9840 GCA_035632455.1 Thermoanaerobaculia bacterium
ATTCGGGGAGAGGGGCGAGGGGTGAGGGGCCGCCTGCGAATCCCGAGGCGTTGACGAAGCAAGCGCCAGCAACACATGCAACGCCAGCCGCCCACCCATCGAGTACCCCAACAGAATCGGCGCGCGATCGCGCTCGAAGATGTACTCCGCGATTCGCGCGGCATCCTCGGCCAACGACGATGGCCCCGAGATCGCGGCAGACAGTGGAACGACAGACGGACTGACGGCGACGCCCCCGAACATCTCGAAGGCGCGAAGTTCCAAACCAAGATCGAGAAAATCCCAATCCGCCGCCTTTCCCAGAAAGCCGTGAAACGCCCAGATCACCGCGAGCTCCACATCGCATCGTAGCGATCCCAAACACGCTTGCTCGCCGCGACATCGGGGAGCAACTCGAGAACGCCGCGGTCTCCGGCGGGCAGCGGATCCGGTACCGTCTCGAGTGCCGCATAGGAGAGTCCCCACATCGACGCCCATCCTTCGAAACGCAGCGCGTGCGAGTTCTCGATGATTCCCTCGCGCACCGCCGCGGGAAGAGCACGGAGCGACGCAACGCGCGAGAAGATGCGGCCGCCTCCGTTGTTGAGGACGGCAATCGTGAACCGGACGCGCTCGTCGAGCTGCCGCACGATCCACGGCGCGCCGAGGTCGTAGAGCGCGGTGAGATCGCCCGCAAGGCAAACATTGGCAGCATTCGGATCGCAGAGGCCGAAGAACGTCGAGATCTCGCCGTCGATGCCGTTGGCTCCGCGGTTGGCGGCGAACGCGAAATCACGCGGCTCGCGAACGGCCGCGAGATCCCATTCTCGGATCGGCAGGCTGTTGCCGAGAAAGATGTGGGAGCCTCGTGGGATTGCACGGGAGAGCGCGCGAACCATCGCCAGCTCGGAACGAGGCTCATCGTCGAGAATGGCTGCAAAGCGCTTGGCCATCGCCGCGTCTTCGTCATGGAAACCGTCATCACGCCCTCGCGGCGGAACTTCGATTGCTGAGAGAATGGCCGAGATCTCGCCTTGAATGACATGCCGTTGCACGTCGGAGGTGCTCGGCGCCAAGCCTGGAAACGGCAGCGGACTCACGCTGACCACCGGAAGCTCGTACCGCGTCTCATCGAGATCGCGCCAGAAACGGAGCGCCGGAACGCCGCCGATTCGGACGACGCCGTCGAAGCCGCCGCGCGCGAGCATGCGCTCGCCGGATCGCACGAGAATCTGCGCAATCGCGGGATCGTCGCGCAGCCCCGACAGCGGCTCGGCGTAGACGGGCGCGCCGAGTTGTCGGGCAAACGTGCGCACCGCATCACGATCACGCGACGTGAGACCACCCAGCAGAACGAGCGGCCTTCGCCAGGTTTCCAACGCCCGCCGCAACGGCTCAACATCCGCGGGTACGGCCGGTAGGCGTTGATTCTGCGGCAGCGCTTCGGAGATCAACAGATCGGGCACAGGCCCGTCGATCAGCGGTTCGTCGAACGCGATGTTGATGTGCAACGGACGTCTCTGCGTCCATTCGAGCGCAGCGAGAGCCAGCGCGGCATCCACATCGAGATCGATGCACGGCTCGGCGTAGGGACCGAAGATCCCCCGCTGCTCAATCGCCTGCGGCGCGCCGGAGCCGCGGTAACGCGCAGGACGATCCGCGGTGATGAGCATCAGAGGAATTCCGGAGTAGAAGGCCTCGATCGCAGCCGGAAGCATCTCCGCGACGGCCGTTCCGGAGGTCGTGATCACCGCCACGGGCGCGCCGGCTCGCTTTGACCAGCCGAGCGCGAAGAACGCGGCGCCGCGCTCATCGGCGAACGAGAAGATCTGCACGCCGCGCGTGCCGCCGAGCGACGCCAACAGCGGACTGTTGCGCGAGCCGGCGCAGACGCACACGCACCGCACCCCTGCGTCGTAGGCCAGTCGAAGGATATGCGTGGCGGCGAGAACGTTCATTTGCGTGTTGAACTGGAGGCGGCTCGCGCGAAGACGCGAAGGCGCGAAGCGGTTTGATCATCCATCATGAGGTCTCCGGCCATCGAGCCTTCGCAACTTCGCGTCTTCGCGCCTTCGCGTGAGCCAACCGTGCGATAAGAGCCGATTGAGTCGTGCACTTCATGAAAGGCGCTGCGCATCGGCGCGCGCGCCGACCGCGTCGAGATCGTCCGCGCCGGCCAGCCCGAAGAGGGCCTTGACCTGTTCCCGCTTTTGCCGCAATTCCTCGAACTCGCGCTCCAGGCGGCTCTCGGCCAGCAACCCCGCTCCGGAGCCGACGCGGATCTGGTCGTGATGCCATTGAAGATTGCGGATAGCGACGAGCACGAGCGCTGATCCGTCCTCGCGCTCCAGGCCGAACGGCGCGCCGAACGTGCGGCGCTTGACCCCGCGATCGGCCTCGCGCAGCCACCGCTCGCCCGCATCCGTGCGAGGCGACACGCCAAGGGCCGCGGTCGGATGCAAACGCCTGATCATCTCCGAGAACGACATCCGCTCGCCACCGATCTCCTCGAAGCGGATTGGCGTGGCGAGATGGGCGATGCCCGGCAGCTCGACGATGCCCAATGGTCCGAATTCGATGTTCCCGAACGGCGCGAGCCGGCGCACGATGTCATCGACCACGAGCCGGTGCTCGCGAAGCTCCTTCGGATCGGACAAAAGCTCCGCGCTCCGCGCCGCCGGCCGCGTTCCTGCGAGAGCCATGGTCGCGTATCCACGAGCCGCCGAGCGGAAGAGCATCTCCGGCGTTGCGCCGATCAGGCCCTGCGCCTGGTACGAATATCCGTATGCCCACATTCCCGGCGGGATCGCGGACAGCCGGTTCAGCAGGTAGCCCCACACGTCGCTCCTGCCCGTGAGGCGGCCTCGCTCGAACAGGACCGGGACGATTTTCTTGATGTCGTCGCGCTGCATCGCGGCGAGCGCCGATTCGAACAGCGGCGCGAACTCGCCGAGCGACGGCGCCTCCCATTCGATGCCTGGCGCCCCTTGATCCGGCATTCGCGAGGCCAGCTCGGCGAAGGTCAGCTCCTCCCATGTCGCGGGATGGCGCCACGGATGCGGATCGGCGAGAAAGAAGTCGGTGATGAAAAAAGCCGGGCGTCCGGGCCGGCGCATCGGCGACTGTTCGAAGGGACCCCAGCCGGCGAACACGCGATCGGGCGCGGTCTGGATGAAGGCGAAGTCTCGCGACGTCACGGCGATGGGATGTTAGCGTGTTGCCGGGCCGAGGACAAAGGACTAACGAAGCAACCGCTAAGCAGCCACCGAGTGTCTTCGACATAATCTACTGACCACTGACCACTGACCACTTAAACGCCACTAACCACTGATCACTAACCACCACCCACCGCCATGCCCTACTCCGGCCCCGAAGCCCAGAAGATTCGTGAAATGTTCCGCTCCATCGCGGGGCGCTACGATCGTGCGAACACCGTCATCTCGGGCGGCGTTCATCATCGCTGGCGCGCCGAGGCGGTGCGTTGGTCGGGGGCGAAAGAAGGCGACGCCGTTCTCGACTGCGCCACAGGGACGGGCGATCTCGCGCTGGCGTTTCGCGCGGCCGTGGGCGCATCGGGGCGCGTGGTCGGGACGGATTTTGTTCCGGAGATGCTGGCCCACGCCGTCGAGAAGGCGGGCAAGACGCCCGGCCTCGTGTTCGAGGCTGCAGACGTTACCGCCCTCCCCTATCCCGACGCGTCGTTCGACATCGCCAGCATCTCGTTCGGTCTCCGCAATGTCAGCGACCCGCGCAAAGGACTGGCGGAGATGGCGCGCGTGGTCCGGCCCGGCGGATGCGTGCTCGTACTCGAGTTCGGCCAGCCTCGCAACCGCGCATTCGGCGCGATCTACGATCTCTACCGCCGCCGCCTTCTCCCACTCCTCGGCGGCATGGTCACCGGCCGCCGCGAGGCATACCAGTACCTCGAGACATCCGCTTCCCGCTTTCCCTGCGGCGAGGATCTCGTGTCGATGATGCGCGAGAGCGCGAGCTTCTCGACGATCGACTACCGGCCGCTGAGCCTCGGCATTGCGTACATTTATAGAGGGATCACTTCGTAAATACGAACGTTCGTGCTAATTTGATCCGCGGAAGGAGCATGAACATGTCCCAGGCTTCCTCGGGCAACGGCATCCGCGACGTTCTCAATCCCAAATTCGTCTACCACACGACCGTTCATCCGGACGAGCTGGATTCGCGGCAGCGCCTCCTCAGCTCGCGCCTCGTGGCGCACGTGGAGCGTGCTATTGCGGACTATGCCGTCGACACGGGCAGCCTCCGCAAGGCCGCGACCGGCGACAGCCCCGATCACTTTCACGACGTCCGCGAGCTCCGGATCGACTTCCTCGCGCCAGTGGACGGCCCATGCGTGATGCGGGTCGACGTCTGGGTCGAGCGGCTGACGCCCACGACCTGCGCGTACGGCTTCCTTTGCTCGAGCCCCGATGGCAACATTGCCTACGCCCGAGGCGAGCGGACGATCGTGAAGATCGACCCGCTCAGCCACCGGCCGGCGCCGTGGAGCGCCGCGTTCCGCGAGAAACACGCGTTTCTGCTGAAGGATCTCCCATCGCTGGCATGATCAAGGCAACCGCCGCCGCCGAGGCGCGACTCAGCGCCGGACAACGGACGCGACAGGCCATCCTCGAGCGCGCCGTCGACCTCGCCTCGCTCGAAGGGCTGGAAGGGCTCACCATCGGCCGCCTCTCCGAGGAGCTCGCCATGAGCAAGAGCGGCCTCTTCGCGCACTTCGGCTCGAAAGAGGACTTGCAACTGGCGGCGATCGACGCCGCACGCGAGCGCTTCCTCACCCAGGTTTTCCGCCCCGCGCTCAAAGCTCCGCGCGGCGTCCCGCGGCTGATGTCGATCTGCGAATCATGGCTGGCCTACATCAAGCGGAAAGTCTTTCCCGGCGGCTGCTTCTTCGCAGCGGCCTCGTTCGAGTTCGACGGCCGGCCTGGCGTGGTGCGCGATGCCATCGCCGAGTGGATGGACCTCTGGATGGAGGCCATCGCCAAAGCCGTTCGGATGGCCCAGGATGAAGGACATCTCGATCGCACTCTCGATCCGGCGCAGCTCGCATTCGAGATCAATGCCGTCCTCTTCGGAGCGAACTTCGCCTACCAGCTCCGCGGCAACGACGACGCGTTCCGCCGGGCCCGGATCGCGATCGAGATGCGCATCGAGAGCCTGCTGACGAAAGGGTATCGGAAGCAACGGGCGAAGGAAGCGAAGAGGAAGAAAGAGTAGAGCGCCTACTTTCCCTTGCGCATTAGGTCGCGCAGCGCCTTCGTCTGCTTCCCGGTTTTCATCTTTTTCAGGATCGCTTGGCCCGATTGCCGAGTTACGACAAGCCTTCGGTGAACGATGACATCGGCTGGCAGCTCTTGAGTCTCTTCTTTCATGGGGACTTTCATCTACTCCCGTTATCCGCAGATGGTACCTCGGACTATCTGCGTCCATCTGCGTCATCCGCGGATGAAGAGCGATGCGCCGCGTTCTCGCGTGAAGTGTCACCCTCACGGCGACTCCGCCCAGCAGCACCGCAAGTCTCGGAGCCCGAACCTCTCCGCCGGCGGCATGCCTCGGCGGATCTGCTCGTCCGTGAACATACGCCGCGGCGCGAGATCCGGCGGCACCGCCACGGCGAACGGCAGCGGATCGACGACACCTTCCGAGAGGATTCGCACTTGCGCCGACGCCGCGAGCGGCACCTTCATCGTCCACTCGAAGATGCGCGAGAGAGCCCGATGAATCCAGAGCGGTGCCGGGATCGTCACGACCCGCCGGCCGAGGATGGCAGCGACCCGACGCACAGCCTGGCTCAGCGTCATCTCCTCCGGTCCGGTCGCGAACACGGTCTCGTTGGACATCCGGCCGTCGATCAGCGCGGCGGCGAGAATCTCCGCCAGATCCTCGATCGCCAGCGGCCGGATCGGCATCTCGCGAAGACCGACGCCGAGAAACAGCGGCTGGGTCATCGCCGCCCTGGTGATGTGATCGAGCATGTGATCGCCGCGGCCGTACGTCATTCCCGGCTTCACGACGGTGTATTCGATGCCCGAGGCCCGGACCATCTCTTCTGCCGCCCACTTCGACTCGTGGTACGCGGAGCCGCAATTGGGCCGGGCGCGGAGGAACGAGAGGAACTCGATGCGACGCACGCCGGCGCGGCGCGCGGCCTCGATCGCCGCGCGCGTTCCCTCGATGTGAACGCGCTGGTAAGTCTGCTTTCCGATCTCGCGGTTGATTCCGGCGCAAAGCATCACCGCGTCGCATCCGCGAAACGCCGCGGCGAGTGCATCCAGGTCATCGGCAGCCGCGGCGACGAAATGGGAGCCGGGCACGGCAGGCTCGGAGTCATGGCGATGGCGGCCGCGTGCAACGAGCACGACCTCGGCACCGCGCGCGGAAAGCTCTCTTGCCAAGTGCCTGCCGATGAAGCCCGTGCCTCCGGTGATGGCGATTCTCATGACGTCCTCCGTTTCTTGATTTGACGGCGTTGCACGATCTGAGTCGGACAGACGGCGCTGAGAAAATCCCCCAGCGTCCCAGCCAGGGTCTCCGGCTCGAGGTCGTAGTAGATGCGGTTGCCCTCGCGGCGCTGCGAGACCAAGGCCGCGGTCTCGAGGATCGAGAGGTGTCGCGAGATGGCCGGGGCGGAGATGGAGAAGCGGGAGACGATCTCGCCGGCGCTGAGCTCGCCGCCCTCCAGCTCCTGGAGGATCTGGCGGCGCGTCGGATCGGCGAGGGCCTGAAAGATTCTGGCCGCAGCTTTCATAATTCACAATTTAACACATTAGTTAATTAGTAACAAGCAGGAATCGCATCCCGATCCGAATGAAGTCAGCCGTTGAGCGCCTCGGCCGCGCCGATCGTCTCCGCCACGGCCACGCGCATATCGGCGAAACTCCCGGCAGCAGCGTCGCGCGCCGCCTGGCTGCGGAAGGCGCCGGCGATCGTCGAGCCCGAGCCGGACATGGCCGTCCAGGCCGCGCCCGCATCCTTCAGACGACGCTTGAGCGCCGCAAGTGAAGGTAGTTTCTCGAAGATGGGGCCCTCGAAATCGTTGACAAGCAAGTCGGCGTGGCTCAGGAGATCGTCGTCAACCATGGCTCGATACCGATCGAGTCCGATCGGCTGCGAGAAGCCTCGCAGCATGCGAAAGGCCTCGGCGGTCATGACGCGCTCCTCCGGAAGCAGCAAGAGGAGCGGCACCGGCGCGACCGCCGGCAGCGGCGTCAGGGCCTCGCCTCTGCCCGTCGCGTAAGCCGTGCCGCCGGCCAGGAAGAAGGGCACATCCGACCCGAGCGCGAGGGCGTGCTCATGAAGCGTCTGCGGCGGCGTGTGGAGATCGAACATCCGGTCGAGGGCCCGGAGCGCCGCCGCGGCATTCGACGATCCGCCGCCGAGGCCGCCGCCCGCCGGGATCCGCTTCTCGAGCGTGATCGCCACCGGCGGCGCGCCCAGACGCTTCGCGGCTCGCAGAATCAGATTCGACTCGTCCGTCGGAATCGAGGGATCGTCGCATGCCAGCAACGTCGTCGCCGCCTCGCGAAACGTCAACACATCGTGCAGCGACACCGACTGGAACAGCGTCTCGAGATCGTGGTATCCGTCGGCGCGCCTGCCCGTGATGCGGAGCGACCAGTTGATCTTTGCGTAGGATCGGACTCGCATGGATCATCCCAACCGGCGCAAGAGGAAACGAAAGGCGGAATGTTGAATGTTGAATGTTGAATGTTGAATGTTGAATTGGACGAGACCGCAGCTCACGCGAAGGCGCGAAGGCGCGAAGGGATCTGCAACTTCGCGTCTTCGCGTCTTCGCGTGAGGCGCCCGTGGGTCACGGCATGCACGAGGCACTACGGGGTTTTCATTCAACATTCAACATTCAACATTCAACATTCAGCATTCAACATTCAACATTCACCCTTCACGAAAATCACGGCAGCCCTGGCACGCCGCTCTCCCGATATCCTTTGGGCACTTCCAGCGGTGCGATCGGCTCGGTCGTCGTGCCGATCTCCCGGTAGGTGACGTCGAGGCGCTGGTCCCCTCGGATGATCGAGACTTTCGCCGGCGGGTACCCGGGCGGGTCGAAGGTCACGGCCGATCCCGTGCCGAACGCGGCCGATGCAAGGCCGCCGGCGGTGGCGATGTATGTGATCGCTCCGTCGCGCGACGCGAATCGCGTGAGCCTCGTGCCCGGCGCGCAGCCCGCCATCCCGGCCGTGCAGATGATCTCCTGAGCGCCGGTGACATGGCCGTCGGCAGGCAAACCGAGGAGGAGAAACGCGATCGGGGAGAGCGATGGCGATGGACCGAAGAAACCGAAAGAATGGCCGAACTCCGCCGTCGCGCCGCTCCAGGCGGCGTGTTGGATGTCGCTCACGAAGAGAACTCGTTCGCCCTCGGAGTAGATGCGGATCGCTTGCGTACCGATCGGCGTGTACGCGATCAGCAGCATCCGGCCGGCGGAATCCACGGCAATCTGGGCGTTGAACGATCGGATGCGGTCCCGCGTCGTCGCTCGAATGCGGACGAAGGCACGAGCGCCGGCAAAGCTCGCGCGGCGCGCGGCGAGCTCGGCGACCGCGGCCGGCGCTGATGCCGCGGAGATCGCGGGAATGGGCTGGAGCGCCGCCGAAGGGCGCGTCGTCGTACAACCGGCGATCAGGATGGCGAAAAGTGCCGCGGCGGCGAGCCACCTCATCTCACCGCGGCCTCTTCTCGAGATCGGCGATCTTCGAGCGGAGCTTCTCCTCGTCCTTCGCCTCCGGCTCGAACTTCAGAGCCGTGCGATAGAGATTGAGAGCCTTCGGGATATCGCCGCGTTTGGCCAGGACGTCGCCGAGGTGCTCGAGAACCGTCGCGTCGCGAGGCAACAGGCGGGTGGCATCGGTGAGGAACTTCTCCGCGAGATCGAGCTTGCCCTGGCGAAAATAGATCCAGCCGAGGGAATCGATGTACGCGCCGTTGCGCGGCTCCTGGCTGATGGCCTTGCTCACGAGCTCCGCGGCGCGATCGAGGTTCTCGCCGTTCTCAGCCCACATGTAGCCGAGATAATTCAGCGTCCCGGCATGATCGGGATGCTTCTGGATGATTCCGAGAAACACCTTCTCGGACTCCTGCTTGCGGCCGGAGCGGTCCATCGCCGAGCCGAGCTCGAACTGAAGATCGACGTCGTCGGGCTTCGCGGCCAGCGCCTCCTTCAGGAGCGCGACGGAGTCGGTGTAGTTCTCGGCCTGGATCATCGCCTCGGCCGCGGCCACGGTATTGCGCGTCCCGAACTTCGCCTGTGTCGCCGCGGCCACGCGGGCCTTCTCCTTCTCACCCAGCCGCGTCAACACCTCGATGTAGCTGGCGTTCACGAACGGATCGTTCGCGTACTTGTCGACGAGCGGCTGTAGAAGCTGCAGAGCCTGTTTGTCGTTCTTCTCCTTCTTCGATGCCGTCACAGCGATGCTCACGGCCTGAATGTTCGGCATGTCATGAAACACCAGGACCGCCTTCGCCGAATCGACGGCCGCCTCATACTCGCCCTTCTGCAGATGGATCCGCGCGATCTGCGTCTTCGCGAGAACGGAGAGGTTCTCGGGCAGATCGCGCAGGCCGAGAAGAACCTTGAACGTGCTCGCGGCATCGTCCAACTTCCCTTGACTGGCCTGGCTGAGGCCGTAGCTGGCGAGGATCTCCGGGTCGTCGGGAGTCTGCTCGAGAAGGCGGCGGTAGATCTTGTCGGCCTCTTCGAACTGCTCGAGATCGCCCATCGACTCGGCGAGATAGAACAACGCGTGCGCGTCCTTAGGATCGGCGTCAACGAGTGCCTTGAACGCCACACGCGCTTTCTCCGGCTGC
>DASQGS010000158.1:0-6543 GCA_035632455.1 Thermoanaerobaculia bacterium
TCAACGCAGAGACGCAGAGGACGCAGAGGACGCAGAGGAATCATCGTGAGGTCACCGTCCGCGCCCAAACCCACTGTGTCTCATTGGAAGCCGGCGAACCCCCCGGAGGGGGTGGAGCGCGGGGAAGGATCTCCTTGCGAGAATCGAATTTTCTGCCAAGGAGATCCTTCGGCGCGCTCTACCCCTCCGGGGTGTCGCCGCCTCAGGAAGACACTCACCGCCAGCCCCTTGTTAGAATCGAGCGATGAACCGGATTGCCGCGTTACTCCTGATTCTCATCGCTCTACCGATTCACGCAGACGACATTGCCGATTCGACTGCTGACGCCTCGCGGACCGAGCGAGCTCGCAGCGAAGCCCGCATGGTGAGCCGCCAGCTTTGGACCGACGTGAAGGGATTGACCACGGCGCCACTGCACTGGGATCGCACGGAATGGGAGCGATTCGGCGCGGGCGCCGCCGCGGTCGCGATCGTCTACGCCGAGGATCGAAACATCTATAACCTCGTCCAGAGGAACCGCTCGCATGCCACAGACCAATACGCTCGTGCGGTAACTCACTTCGGCGGCGGCGTGGCGCAGGACATCGCGATCCTTCTGCTCGGCGCCGGATACGCGACGGGCAACACCACCGCGCGCAACACGGGGTTTGATGCATTGGAGGCCGAGGTTTGGGCGGCTGGCATTGTGACCCCGTCGCTCAAGAGAATCGCCGGCAGAGCGCGCCCGATTCAGGAGATGGGACCGCATTCGTTCAAGCCGTTTTCGAGCTGTTGTGAGTCGTTCCCATCCGGGCACTCGACGAATGCGTGGGCCCTTGCAACCGTGGTCGCGGATCATTCCAATGGCTGGTTGATGCCCACGCTCGCGTACACGGTCGCGACGAGCGTGTCGATGGCACGGGTCAACGATCGCGCGCACTTCCCCTCGGAGGTTCTCGCCGGCGCGCTGATCGGCCGCGCCGTCGGCAAATCGATCGTCAATCGCCACCGAAACTCGAAGCGCGCCGAGGCCTTGTCGGTCGTACCCATCGCGGACGGGCATAACCGGGGGCTCGTGATCTCCACGCAGTGGTAGTGGATCATCACTTCCGCAGCTTTTCGAAGAACGCGATGAGCTTCGGCGAGAATACGCGCGGATCGAGCCGAAGCGCGTGGTTGCCGTCGAGCGCTTTGACAAAGTCGGCCTTCGCGCCGTCCAGTTGCGCTTCCGGCGTTCGCGTCATGAGGGCTCGCGTGTAACGCGCGCAGCCGCGCAGGAGAAAGGCTTCGGGCGATGGTTTCGCGGCGATGAGGTCGCTCAGCATTTTGTCGGCGGAATCGAGATCGCCTCGGGCAAATGCGCGATATGCCGTCTCGAGGCGGGTCCGCGCTTCGTCCGCACTCGCTGGATTCGATGACGGCGTTGCCGGGGCAGGCACCGGGGTTGATTGTGTGCTCGTCGTCGCGGGCGGCCGCGGAACGTGCGCTGCGGCGAGGCGGACATCGAGGTCGTGGTCTCGCTTCACAACCTCATCGCTGATGCGTTGCAGCGCCGCGCTCTCGCTCGTTCCTTCGATCTGCGAATCGATGCGCGCCGCATCACGCAGCGCGGTCTGCAAATAGGCGCGCAATCCGCCGTCTGCACCGGCGCTGACCGAAGCATCGACGAGACGCCGGCGGTATTGCTGGAGTGCGATACGCGCCGCGACGCGGCCCTCGCTCTCCACCGGAGCGGGCTCGTCGGCCGTCGATGCCTTCGTCCTGGCCGAGGTATCGGTCGTCACCGGCATCGTCGAGGTTGCGCCCGGCGTCTTGCCGGCGACCTGCGGTTTCGTCCCGGCAGGCGGCCTCGCGGCTTTCTGTTTGCGAGCGTCATCAGCCGCGGAGGCGAAGAGATCGCGCGCCTGCCCGGCGGCATCGGCGGCAAGCTGCAGGGCCCGAACATCGGAGCCGGCGCGCTTGCTCTGATCGAGCGCCTCCTGCAGTTTCCGCTGCGCTGCGCGATAGCCCTCGGAGCGATCGGCGCCAGCGCCGAGGGCGTCGGTCTGCGCGAGCATGGCGCGGCTGATCGCTGCGTCCGTGGCCTTGCGGGCATCCGCCGCGGCGGGCTCGGCGCCGCGCTGCTGGGCCGACTGGGCGCGGGCCATGGTCTCGCGAAGCTGTGCGAATTGCGGTGTGCCTTGCACGGCGCCCTGCTCCTCCGAGGTCTTGAGCTCGCGGAGAGCACCGTCGGCGTCACCGAGGTTCAGCTTCGCGACGCCCAGCCAGAAATGCGGAAGATAAGCGAACGTCTCATCGTGCTCGCGGGCGTGGGCATTCTCCGCAGGCATCTCCGCGATCGCCCTCGCCAGGGCCGGTGCTCCAGCGGCGTACCGGCCATTGCGCACCGCGGCGACACCGCGCAGGTACGCCTCCCACCACGTCTCCGCAGCGTGGAGCGGCCCGGCAATCAAGAGCGCACATCCGATGAGCAATGCCACGCGCCTCATCGAGTGCCCTCGTCGAAGCGCGGCAGCGCGGCCTGCGATGGATCGGTGAACGTCAACGTGATCGTGCGATCGTCGCCGGCGCGGACCTCGATCGACTGAATCACCGGGCGCGGGAATGCCGGATTCCGCATCGTGATCTCGTAACGGCCGGGCGCGAGATCGATCGGCGCCGGCGTAACCAGCGGCGTCTTCATCTCGATGTGCTGGCCGCTGTCGGTGTTGCGGATGCTCGTCACCTCGCCCCACGGAAAAGCGTTAAGTCCGAGATGGGCGGTCGCAATCGGAATGGGCGACGGCGAAGGCAACGGCTGCGTGCCTTCGCGATTGCCGATCACTCGAATTGCGACGAATGCGGCTGCGATCAGAATCGCTCCGCCGATCAGCAAGGCCGCGAGACGCTTCCAGTTTCGCGGCGTGGGTGCGGGCGCATCGATGACCGGCGGCTTGCTGAGCACCTTCTCGAACGCGCTCGCTTTGGGGCGTACTGATTCGCCGGTCTCGATGGTCTCTGCGAGCTGGGAGTCTGAGATCGAGACCGCCGCGGGCAATCCACCGCGAGACATGGCAAGGGTCTCCTGCTCGTTTCGCGGCGATCGCGTCGGCTCCTCGGTTACTTCGACCGCCACGGCCTTCGGCGTAGCGCCCGGCTCAGTCGACAGCGAAGGAAGAACCTCCTCGATGGCGCGGCTGAACTCGCGCGCCGAGGCGAAGCGGCGATCGCGATCCTTTTCCAGGGCGCGGAAGATCACGGCCTCGAGCTGCGGTGACGCAGCGACCGTAGGATTCGTCTCGCGCAGCGCTTTCGGCGTTTCGGACGCATGCAGCATCAGATACCCGTGCGGCGTGTCGGACTGGAATGGTGGAGCTCCGGTGAGCATCTCGTAAAGCACGATGCCGAACGAATAGAGGTCGGCGCGCGCGTCGATGCGTCCGCCTGCCTCCAGCATTCCGAGGTGCTCGGGCGAGCAGTACTTCCACTTGCCGACGAACATACCGGTCTTGGTCTTCTCGTCGCTCTCGTTCGACCACTGCTTGGCGATGCCGAGGTCGATGATTTTGACCCGCTCATGGCCCTCGTCGTCGCGGGTGATCATCAGGTTTTCCGGGCTGATGTCGCGATGAACGATGCCGGCGCGATGGATGGCCTCGAGTCCGCTGAGAGCCTGAATGGCGAGCTCGGCCGCGTAACGCGGCGACAGCGGGCCCCGCTCGTCGAGCATCTCGTGCAGGTTTGTGCCCTCGATGTACTCCCACACCATGTATCGCGAGCCGTCCTCAAACGTGGAGAAATCGTAGAGCGCGGCCACGCTTGGATGATGGATGCGCGTGGCCATGCGCGCCTCGCGCAGAAACCGCTCGTGCGCGCCCGGGTCGGTGGCGATGCTCGGGCGCATGATCTTCAGAACGCGGAGGGCGTTCAGATGAACGTGCAGAGCCTTGTACACCTCGCCCATCCCACCCACGCCGAGACGCGAGAGGATCTGGTACTTGCCGTCGACCGGCGCATCGAGATGGCGCCGGAGGAATTCCGTGATCGGCTCGCCGCAAAACGGGCAGGCCCGGAACTTCGGATCGATCTCCGAACGGCAGTGAATGCAGACGAACGGCATAGCGAGAGTATACGGCGAGGGGCAATGCATTAAACTTCACCCAAGGAGTCTCGACCATGTTCAATCGCCTCGCCAACCTCATTCGGGGATTCCTGAGCCTCTTCATCTCCGGCCTCGAGCGCCAGAATCCCGAAGCGCTCCTCGAAGTCGAAAAGGAGAATCTCCGCAAGCAGATCGCGAACTACAACCAGGGACTCGCCGCGCACGCCGGCTTGTGCGAGCGCCTCATGACCCAGATCAGGAAGCTGGAGAGCGACGAGCGCGATCTCAGGGCCAAAGCGGCCGCGAATCTCCGCGCCGGCAACCGCGAGGCCGCCGCACAGTACGCGCTACGCCTCCAGACCGTGCAGCGCGAGCTCACCGAGAATCGAACCCAGGTTGAAGCCGCCGAGACGACTTACAAGGAGCTGATCAAGGCCCGCGATGTCGCGGTCAAGGCGGCGCAGACCAAGATCCAGGAGCTCAAGAGCAGCCTCGACGATCTCAAGATCAAACGCGCTACCGCCGAGCTGACCGAGATGGCCTCGGGGATGATCTCGACCATCGGCGGCTCGGGCGACACGCTCGACCGCCTGCACACCATGGTCGAGGAGGAGCGCGAGAAGGCCGCAGGCCGCGCCCGCGTAGCCCGCGACTCACTGCCCTCGGCCGAGATTCAGATGAAGGAAGAGGAGCAGAAGGCTCTCGCGGATCAAGCCCTCGCGGACTTTGCGGCGAAGGAGGGGATCGCGCTTGACCCGGCCAACAAGTCCGCAGGCACGACTGCGGCCACAAGCGAACCGGTGAAGACGCTGGGGCCGCAATCGGAGTGAGATGGCTCTCGCCGCCCCCGCCAAACCCCGCCTCCCACCGTGGGCCGAGCGCCTGATCGCGCTCTATTCCTCGCAGACCGCGAACCAGTTCATTCTCTACGGCAACGTCAACGATCGCTTCGTTCTCCCGATCGGTGACGCACCGATCGGGACGCTCTACGACTTTTTGATGCGGGTGATGATGCCGCGGTTCGACGTCGTCATCAGCTACGACCTCGGCAACGGCGTGCGCATCGACAAGGGTGGCGAGGTCGTCTCGCGCTGGCCGGCGTTCCGCGAGACCACCGATCTGCCGCGCGCCCCTCGCGCAGCAGTCGAGTTCCTCACCCGCCTCTTCCGATACTCAGCAAACGTCGCGCGCCTTGGCCAGCCGCCGGTGCAGGTAGGCTTCATCATGAAAGCCGCCCATCTCGTCGCCCCGGCAGTGCCCGGCGCGCTCAATTACGACCTCAACGCGCTCGCGCTGCTGATCCGCGACTGGTCGGCGGACGAGCTTCTCACCCAACACCAGCTCGTGACCTGGCTCATCGCCGACAATCGCAACGACCTCCACGCGCTGCTGGTCAACAACCCACGCGCCGCGGCGGTCGAGATCCCCCTTCCCTCGTCCACCGAGCTCGCGAACGCCGTGACGATCCTCGCCTCGCGCTACCCCGATGCCGCGGCCGGCACGAGCGACGCCTCGACTCTCGCCGGCCAACTGATCGGCTCGACCCTCGGTTCTGTCGAGAACCTCCTCAAGATCAAGCATCACGAGAGGAAGCCGCTCGCCGGCGCCGATCTCGTCGCGCTTCGCAAGGAGCTCGTCGAGCGCGACGCCTCGGGGCTCATCGACTTCATCCAGTCGAGTCGCACGCTCGACGACGTCTACGCTCAGGACAGGCTCAAGAGCTGGCTGCGCCAGGACATCGCCCTCTGGCGCATGAACGACCTTCAGGCCATGCCGATGGGCTACCTCATCTGCGGTCCGGTCGGAACCGGAAAGACCTATCTCGTCGAATGTCTCGCCGGCGAGGCCGGCATTCCGGTAGTGAAGATCAAGAACTTCCGCGACAAATGGGTCGGCAGCACCGAGGGCAATCTCGAGAAGATCTTCCGCCTCCTGCAAGGCCTCGGACGCTGCTTCGTTTTCATCGACGAAGCGGACCAAGCCCTCGGCCGCCGCGACGCCGGCACCAGCGACTCCGGCCTCTCCGGCCGCATCTACTCGATGTTCGCCGAGCAGATGAGCGACACCTCGAATCGCGGCCGCATCGTCTGGGTGCTGGCCTCGAGCCGCCCCGACCTGATCGAAGTCGACCTCAAGCGTCCCGGTCGCATCGACGTCAAGATTCCGGTCTTTCCATCGACGACGATCGAAGAGAGTCTCGCGCTGATCCGTGCCCTCACCGAGCGGCGCGATGTCGCGGTGACCGATCAAGATCTCGCGGACATCAAACCGATGGTCCCGTTGCTGCTCACCCCAGGCGCCGCCGAGGCGATTGCGGTCAAGGTCTACCGCACGACGCGAACCGAGAAGCTGACGCCGATCGACGCCCTGAAGCGCGCTCTCAACGGCTACCAGAACCCCGTGCCCTCCGATGTCATGCAATTCCAAATCGAGCTCGCGGCGAAAGAAGCGACGGACGTGGAGTTCGTGCCGGAGGAGTTCCG
>DASQGS010000159.1:0-15106 GCA_035632455.1 Thermoanaerobaculia bacterium
CCGAAGCGATTGCGCCTATCATCGCGCTCGTCGTGCTGCTCGTATTCCGGGCCCTCGAATCGGTTGAGAAGCGGTTAACGTCGCTTGCTGAATCCAATGCGACCGATTCGGTGATCTCGGGGGGCGTAACTCGGGTGTATCAGGTGATAACCGAGGTTGTGAAGAACATCAACGAAGCGGCAGTAAAAAGAGGCGAACGCCGCATCGATGTCATTGGCCTTACTCTGTTTAGCGCGTGGCCGGATCTCGAAGGGCGGATACGGAATCAGCAGTCGTCCGGATGGCGCATCAGAATGCTCTGCTTGGAACCAGAGTATATTACATCCCAGACAACGTTACTCGATCCATCGTGGGCGCTCGAAGCCACGAAGAACATCGATCAGATACGGTCCTATCTGAGTGACGAGCGTGAGACGTTGCGAAAGCGGCGTATTACCGTCGAGCTGTATACCTACCAGCGCATCCCTGCCATTCATGGCTTCGCAATTGGCGATAGCGATGTCGTAATCTCATTTTGCCATTGGGACAAGAATGGTCGAATTGATCGGCCGTATCAGTTCTATGAACATTTTCCAACCGCGGATGCCAGTGAAAGAGCCGAATTTTATCGTGGGCTCTTTAGAAACTCGCGAGATGAATTATTACGGTCGGCGCGTCGAGTCGTCCGCTCCAATAAAGGGCGCCTGACTTTGGATTCCGAAAATTGAATTGTGCGAGCTCGCGTTCGGAAATCATGCGCCAGAACAGGAAGAGGGCGTGCTCTCGCCTTTGCATGAAGATCTGACCGGATGACACAGCGGTACCATCAAGATTCAATTGCCCGCATCCGCGCGAAGAAGCGAGAGGTCGATGACTCATCTGCCTCGTTGTCTCGGCGCAACGACTCGAGAGACCCCGTCAGCCAAGGGGCGTTGGTGCTGACTGGAGGTTTGAAACCCAGCGGGCAACCGACCCGCTGACTCGATGCCTCTTTCCGCGCGATCGGTCGCCGCCCTGTTGTCTAAACGTTGTGATACGATCCGACCAGCTCGTTCCTGTTGCGTTATCGAGCCCGTCCGACCTCTGAGCCACGCTGTCATCGGGCCGGGAGTGGGCCGCCGAGACGAGCCTCTCCCGCGCGAGCCAATCCAACACTGACGAAAGAGATCAATCCGATGCAAGCAATCGTGAAAACCGCTCCGCTCGACGGCCCGGCCGGCACCGAGCTCCGCGAATGCCCTCGCCCGAAGCCGGGTCCCGGCGAGGTCCTCATCCGCGTCGCCGCGGCCGCCATCTGCGGCACCGACAAGCACATCTACCACTGGGACGCGTCCATCCAAGATTCCGTGAAGCCTCCGCGAATCTACGGCCACGAGTTCTGCGGCTTCATCGAAGAGATCGGCGCTCAGCCACGCCGACCCGGTCTCGAGATCGGCGACTACGTCTCCGCCGAGATGCACGTGGTCTGCGGGGAATGCCCGCAGTGCCGCTCCGGAAACGGCCACATCTGCGTCCGGACCAGGATCTACGGCCTCCACGAAGACGGCGCCTTCGCCGAATTTGTGAAGGTCCCGGCATCGAACGTCATCAAGCTCGGCCCGTTCGTCCCGCTGCGCGTCGGCGCATTTCTCGACGCCCTCGGCAACGCCGTTCATGCCACGCAGATCGTCGATCTCGCCGGCAAGTCCGTGGCCATTACCGGATTCGGGCCGATCGGCGCCATGACTGCCGCCATCGCCGAGCACAGCGGCGCCGCGACCGTCATCGTCACCGACGTCAGCACGCACGCCCTCGAGACGGCCCGCCGATGGGCGTCCAGCCGAGGCTTCGCGAACTTGCATGAATTCAACGTGCGGTCGACGGATGCCCAGGAAGTGCGGCAAGCCATCATGTCCATCACCGGGGACGTCGGCGTCGACGTCGTCTTCGAAATGTCGGGCTCCTCGGCGGCCATCAACTTCGGCCTCGACATCGTCCGCATGGGCGGCCTCCTCTCCCTCCTCGGCCTACCCGCCGGCCATTCCGTGACCATCAGCGACTACACGCGCAACGTGATCTTCAAAGGCGTGACCCTCCAAGGCATCATCGGCCGCCGTATGTACTCCACCTGGCAGCGAATGCTTTCCCTGCTCAAGTCAGGCCTCGACGTCGAATGGGTTGTCCAGGCCGCCTACGACTCGCTCGCGCACTTCCACGAAGGCATCACGAAGTTCACAAGGCACGAGGCGCTGAAGGTCGTGTTCTTCCCGGAGGGCGAGGCGAAGGCGAATGCGCGGCTGAACCGGTGAGAACGCGATACACGATGCCCATTTCGAGCTCCGTTACGGCGCCAATGCCTCGACGCGGTCGCGGACGATGACCGTCGCGACAAGACCCCGATCACACACGTCCGAGGCGGCGGCCAGTAGCCTGGGCATTCGCCAGAGCCGCTTCATAAACATCGTCGTCGATCGTCACCGTCGTGCGCATGATGTTCTATGAGACAGTGATGCAACTGTGTTGTCAACGGCACGCCGAAACCTGATTGATTGTCCTGTATGAGCCTCCACTTCTCTCTTCCTCACCGTTTCTCTCCCACCCACTCCCCGCCCAAATCCTCGGTATACATCGCAATCACCTGATCGCGATTTCCTGCCGCCTCGACGGCCCGGGACAGGATGTCGTGGTAAGCCCGCGTGGCCACTGTGGCGAGGGCGCGCCAGGCGTCGTAAGCAGCGTGAAAATCCTGGGCCGTGAAGTCGACGCGCTGGTCGGTGTAGCGAATGCCGGGGACGTTCGCGAGGAGGGCGAGGCTGGCGGGCGCCTGTGCTACCACCGCTGCTTTCGCTCCGCTCTTCATTCGTGCGGGTTTCATGTCGGCGAGATGGCGGATCGCGTGCTCGGCGCCCGCGCGCAGCAGGCCGTGCGTCTCGTCGAGCGGCGGAGTCGTCGCCGAGGACGTGCTCATGGCGGACTTCGTCGTGACGTACTCGATCCACGGCAATGAGCGAAGGTCATCGCGGAGGCGGTCGTCGCCGGCGACGAAAATGAGCGGAGTGTTTGCCGTCCCCCACGAATACGCGAGCATCTCGGCCTCGGTGATCGAGCGATCCTCCAGACGAAGGTCCACGCCCGGCGCGATCGTGTGCCCGCCGAATCCGCGGCTGCGCGGCGCGGCCGCCATCCCGATCGCCACCACGGCATCGAAGCGGCCGGCGCGAACCGGTGCGATCAGCGGATCGAATTCGCCTTCCTCGCTGATGAGCTGGGCGCGCCGGTCGAACGCCGGATCCCGATCGCTATGCCATGGCGGCTCGGTATGCAGCCCGACGACGAAGACCTCGCCGGCACCGCCGTTGAAAAGACCGCCGATCACCGCATTCAGATCGCCCGTCAGCAGCTCGAGGGCCCGGCGATAACGGTCGCGGATCTCCGGGAGCAGCATGTGCCAGTCGTCCACGCCCGAGATTCCGGGCATGTCCCAGTAGACGAGGACGCGGATCGGCGGCCGCTCCGGCGCGGCGGGCTGCGGGGTTTCCTGCGCCAGTGCTTGCATGGCGAGCAGGGCGATGATGAGCGCGACGGCCACGATTGCGATTTTCTGACGCATGGTGTTATCTCCATAGGGAAGTGTATCGAATCGGGTCCGGATGCCGGTGAGTCTTCGCTCGTGGCAATAGCTCCCGCGAGATCGTCATCAAGTTGACTACGCGCTTCGCGCGGGGTCCCCTCAGCCGCGTCTCGCGCATCTCCCAGCGGGAGAGGGCTTTTCGTTGGCGCGCACAGCGGTAACCGGATCGGGGCGGGCGACGGCCTTTCTCAATTCTATTTCTACTTCAACTTCTCAATTTGTCACGAGCCACAGGCGCTGCCGTCGCCTTTCTCAAGTCTGCATTCTGCATTCTGCGTTCTGCATTCCCTGGCCGGAAGCGGATCGTCTCAACGCACAGACAAGAGTGTCTGTGCCACGCACAGACAAGAGTGCATGTGCCACACGATGCACGCACGAATCGAGTTACTGATTTCCGCCTGCCCGCGATTCGAACACCTGCGAGAGAGCGACGCCGATGAAGTAGTTGCGGACCTTCCTCGCCACCGGGCTGATCGATCCGTTCTCCACCGAGGTGGCGATGTTGAATTTCGACGTCGGCGAGGAGGCGTAGAGGATCTGGGCCTTGAAATCGTGCTGCGTGTGCGGCAGTCCTGAGGCCGGCTTCTCCGTCCACGTGGTCGTGGTCGTGAAGTCGACGCGATAGCTGTCGATCACGTAGAAGTGATAGCCGGCCGAGCCCGTGAAAGTCGCGCCGGTCGTGCTCGATCCGGTCGTCCGCTGCGAGCGGTATCCGTACTGAAGCGCCAGGCTTGCCGGAGAGCCCCGCTGTTGCGCGCCCTTCGGCATGATGTTGATCGTCTGGAGAAACGGGAGCCAGCCGCTGAAAGCGCCGGTCACGTCGAGGTTGGACGGCGAAGGTGAGTGGATTCCCCTCGAGTACTTTGCGTCGACTCCGACTCTACCCTGCGCCAGCACGCTCTGTATCGAGAGTCCCGGCAGATAGAGGCCCGCGTCGAAGCTGTTGTTGTCGACGAATCCGGTCTTCTGATCCGTCGTGTCGATCGAGAGCGTCACATCCTTCTCGAATCGGTTCCACAGCGATGTCGACTTTCGATCGCCGCGCGACGAGAACGGCGGCCGGCGCGTGTACGTTCCCGAGTATTGGAATCGGAAGGCCTGCGAGCTGCCGCTCGAGGGAGACCCGCCGCCACCGGTAGTGTCCCCGGCCGTTGCAGGACCGAATTGGAAACTCTGCTGCCGCACGTTCAGCGGTTCGGTCAAGGCGAGCGCAATGTTCTTTCCGCCGACCTGCAGGGTAGCCGTGCTGCTCTTGTACTGCGCCTCGATCGCATCGGTTGTCGAGGTTCCGCTGTTCGGCAGCGTGAAGGTGACGAATGGGTTCTGGCCGATGAGCGCGTTGGGATCGCCCGCCGAGTACTGGAGCACCGTTCCCGTGAAACTCGTCGTCCCGAGGAGGATCGTGATCGGAGCGTTCGGCGTGAATGCGGGGACGTTCGTGCAGCCGATGAAGTCGATCGACCAGACGGAGACTTTCAGATTCGCAGCCTGCGTGGCGCCGTATGAAAGCTGCGGAGAAGATGAGCACGTCGGCTGCGCGGCTGCGCCGAGCGCAACCGCGAATAGGCATACTGCAAAGGCGACCGCGCGCTTCATTGGCTGCCTCCGCCGACAGAGGACGCAGGCACGGAGTAGGTGGCCACGTTGCTCGCGAGTTGCGACACCGGCGCCCGGCGCTGTTGTTTGCGGAGGAGCTTCAGGTCGGAGGACAGAGGTTTGACGATCCATCCCTGCGCAGCCATGCAACTCTCGATCGCATGAGCCATGGAGACGCAGAGCGCGTCGCTGTCGATCGCACCGAAGTCGACGCTCGTGTTGGCATCGGCCTTGATCCCGATAAAGGCGAGGCCTGCGATAACGCAATTCAGCGAAGAAGTGTTGACGTCCGGCGCAGCGGCGGGCGTGGTGCCGGATGGGGCGCCTGTCTGGTATTGACCCGAGGATGGATGCTGCGATGAGGATGGGGACTGTGATCCGGATGGCTGCGTGCCCGAGCCCTGGGCAGGCTTCTTGCTGCTTGCCATAGTTCTCTCCCTTCAGTGCGTAAGTGTGGCGGGAAGGCGACCATTATAGGCTCATAGGTCCTACTCCACCTTCACCGTCGTGATCTTCCGGATATCGCCGCCGCCTTCGATCAGGCGGAAGGGGAAGATGTCGACCGACGGCTCGCTCTTCGGGCCGCGGTCGCGGAGGACGACGACGATGCCGCGGCTGACGCCCATCGGGCCGGCCGAGAAATACTTGACGCCGACGTGGTACGCGCCCTTGTGCAGCGTGGACGTGCGGATGACCTCAGGACCGAGGCCCTGGGTGATGTCTTCATAGAGCGAGAGGCCGAGGGCTGTGTTGCGATGCGAGTAGTAGCACTCCTCGCCGTTCGGGTCGACGACGTGAAGGTCGACGTCGTTCGCGTCGGTCTCCCACGCCAGCGTGACGCGCAGGGCGTCGCGGCGGTCGAGATCGACGTTGTATTCATCGGCGCGATCGTTGATGTCCTTGCGTCGCGAAGGATCCTTCAGCAACCAGGAACGGTACACGTAGCCGAGCTCTTCGCGAATCACGCGCTGCGCGTCGCCGTACCAAGTCGGGAACTTCTGCCGCGTCGCCGACTCGAGCACGCGCGCCGCTTCTTCGTAGCGCCCTTCGCGCCAGAGCATCAAGGCCAGGTGGCGATAGCTGTTCACTCGATCCGGGCGGAGCTGCAGCGCTTTCCGCAGCGGCGCCTCGGCGATGCTTGCGTGGCCGGTGCGCAGGAGCAGCAGGCCGGCGCGCTGGAGCAATTCGACCTTGGCCGGGGCGACTTCGATGATCGATGCGTTTGCTCTCGCGGCCTCGGCGTCCAGGCCGAGTTGCTCATCCGCCTGGCCGAGCACTTCGTAGACCTGCGGGTTCTCGGGATCAAACGGCTGCCACGACAGCGCGAGCTCGCGCAATGCCTTCCACTCGCCGAGGGCGTAGAGAACCTCGCTCAAACGATTGTAGACAGCGCGATCGCGCGGGTTCTCCGCAAGCGAAGCACGCAACGAGTCAACCTCGGCGCGATCGAACTTCTTCGCTCGCGTCCACTCGACTTCATTTTCCTTACGCGTGATCTGCCCCGGCCGCTGCCGGCGCGCTATGCTTTCGTTGTCAGACTGGACCACGCGCGCCGCGGTGGGTCCGGGCACCGACGCCGGCGGTTCAGCGGGCGCCTGCTGCCCGGCTTGACGCGGAGGAGGCGGCGCGATCGGCGGCGGTGGAGCGGGCGCTACGGTGCCGCTCGGCACGCCGGCGATGACTCCACCAACCACGCCACCGACGACTCCGCCAGCGACACCGTCCGGGACGCCGTCTGCCTCGCGTCCCGAGATCCCTCGATCCCGTTTGGCCGCGGTGGTTTCCTGAATTGCATCAACGACGGCGGGCGCGTTCGAGGTGACGGTGATCGACTCCGCCACGCGCTGATCGGCGGCGGCGCTCAGCGGTTCCGGCACCGCTGCAGCAGCCCTCGGTGATGCGGACCCTGTCGTCGCATTCGCCGCCTTCTCGACGGGCCGGAGTGCAGGCGGCTGTTGAAGCCGCGCGGGCATCGGTTGCAGCGTACGCCCACCGCGGCGATCCATTCGTCCGATCGCGCCGGCGTCGATGACGAGAATCGACGCCAGGGCACGCCGGTCGAGGCCGAAGCGCTGGTAGTCCCACTCCGTCTCGAGCACGAGCATCGTGGTTCTCGGAATCACCACGCGCTGCTCGACGCTGACTTTCACTTGCTCGTTCGCCAGCGCCTGGCGCACAGACTCAGCGGGCTCGTTGGCCTCGCGCTCCGCGAGGTAATCGAGATAGGCGCGATAGCCTTCGCGCTCGAGAAGCGGGCCGAACGTTCCGATCGGCAGAGCGGACGACGAGCTCGCCTCCTCCGCAACGGCCGTGCCCCGCCGCAACGTCACGGCAGGCTCGCTCCCCGCCTTCGTCTTGCCGACGACGATGATCTCGTCGCCGTTCTGCACGTCGTCCGCATGCGACGGGTAGACCCACTCGGATGATGCGTCTGCGACATCGAACGATGCTCCGAGGGGGCGCACCAGCGAGGCGGCTGCCTCGCGTGCACGCGACTCGAGGGACTCCGTGAACGGAATCGCGATCACGCGGCCGCGGCCGGCGGTGAGCGCCTTCGCCAGCGCGGCATCCTGGCGGCTGCCGAGGATCAACGCGTGGATGGTGGCGCGCGACGGGATGGTCTTGACGGCGTCGTTGAGCTCCTTCGCGTCGGTCGATCCGAGCGTGGCGACGAGATCGCTGGCGATGACGATGGCGCGATCGGGCTGCTGCTGCGCGGTCTTCGCGACTTGGCGGAACAGTGCGCCGAGGTCGGTGCCTCCGAGAAAGAGGCGCGCGCGGAGCCGCTCGCCGACGCTGCGCGCCGATTCGCCCGCGGTGCCGGAACCGAGGGAGACGATCTCCTGGTCGAAGGCGAAGAGCTGAACGCGGTCGCTCGCGGGCAGCGCGCCGAGGAGTGTCTCGAGGGCGTGGATGCGATGCGAAGCACCTTCGGCGGATGAGGCCGAGGTATCGACGTAGAAGGTCCAGGCATGCGCCTGCGACGAGCTCGATGCCGGTGCCAGACGCGGCCGGAACGACGCCAGGTAGAAATCGCCGGCCCGGAGAACGCGCGTTCGCGCCGCGTCCGACGTCGGGCGCCACGAAAGCTCGATGTCGTGCTGCGGCGCGGCATCGCGATCCTCAATCGTGATCACGTCCGCTGTCGCATGCGTCGCTCCGCTCGGCCCGGAAAACGAGCTCGTGTTCTTCGCGGCGCCGACCGCTTCTTCGCCCGGCAGCGGCGAGACGAAGGCCCGGAACGTGAAGTGGCCGACTTTCGCCATGCCTCGCAGCGGCAGCGAGTAGGTGCGAATGCCGTCGTGCAGCGGCAGGAGTGCAGTGTATGAGAGAAGGATGCGAACCTGTCCATTAGGATCGATCGGAAAGATACGCGCGGAGAATCGATTGCCCTGGTCCTGCTCCAGCAGCGCCGGATCGCGCATCTGGTGGAGGAATTGCTCGTAGACCTGGTTGGCGCTGAGACGCTCCACGACCTCGCCTTCCATGAGCTGCCCGTTGACTTCCTTGGCGAAGCGGCTGATGGCGGCATTCGCGGGCAACGTGCACGTGAATCGCCCTTCGATCCGGCGCGCTTGCGGATTGCGGAACCGCAGCTCGAGCTCGGTCAGCGAAAGCATTCCCTGGATCGCCGTGCGAGCGCTGAGGTCTTCGAGGATGAGGTCCTGCCCATCGGGGTCGGACAGAGAGATGGGCGCAGTCGCGGCCTCCGTGCCCTTCGGCGGAGGCGTGATCTTCGCCGAGGTCACGGGCGCGGCCTTTACGCTCGGCGCAGTCTGTTGCACGCGCGGCGTAGCGGCGACGGAAAGCGCGAGAATGACGATCATGAGCCAGAGGGGGAGCACTCCACGAGGACGAGTCGATCGATGCATGTTGTCCTGCCTTCCTTCTGTGAATCCGACGCTTAGACAAGGGAGTGCCGGAGAAGGAAACTGCGTGATCCAACTCATCAGTCCGATCCGACCGATCCGACCGATCCGTCTGATGCCCGCTACCTCTTCGCCGCGCGTCGCCGATCGTGATGCGACGGCTGCCATCCGAGCTGCACGACCTCGAAATCGCTGGCTTTGAGCGAGCTGAAGGCGGGGTTCAGAAGATCGTTGTCCCATCGCGTGTCGTACGTGCCGGTGACGTAGAGGTCGGTCCCGTTGTCCGCCACGATGAGGCCGTAGGCTTTCATGGCCTCGAAGATTCGCCGCACCGGCTCCGCGTATCCGGAGAGGTCTTTGCCGGCCTTCAGCCGCAAGCGCGCGCCCATCGGCAACGCGCTCGACGCGCTCCCGGCGACGTGCGAAGCGGGGAAGACGTAACCGTTCGTCGCGCGCACCGTGACTCGAAAGGCATGCCCGATCGGCGCGGTGCCGTACACCTCGTCGTATCGCACCAGTCCCGGCAGGATGGCCAAGCCGGCGGCATCGGCGCTCGTCCAGCCTTCGGGTCGCCGCGCGTTCGAGTCGAGCGGAAAGATGGCTCCTGATCCAGCCTCCCATCGCCCGAGCAGCGCGTTCCAGCGCGTGGCGTAGAGCTCGAAGAGGATTCGATGATCGCGATCGACGATCAGCAGGTGGCGGTCGCCGTCAGCGTTCGGATCGCCACCCGCGAGCCCTCCCTCGATCCAGCGATCCTGCGTCTTCGCCTCGTCAGGAATCGGATAGCCGGGCGCCTCGCCCGGCGCGGCGTGATCGCTCTCATCGTCGTAGTCGAACACCACCGGCACGAGTGCTTGCGTGCCTGGAACCGTAACGTACGGCATGCCGTAGATCGGCGCGGAAGGATCGCCGCTGTCCCCGCCGAAATCGGGATGGAGCCCTCGGCCCGCTCCGATGAATTGGATGTAGGCGTCGCTCTTCGGATCAACCGGCGCCTGCGAGATGTCCGCGTTCCACCAGTTCCCCGGCGGAAAGAGCGGCAAAGGCTGAGGAAGCGGCCCGCCGCGCGTTGGCCCCTGCGCCAGGGCGCCGGCAAGAGACAGTAGCGACACCTCGAACACCGCCGCAAGCTGGATCATCCTCGTTACATGCACAGTTTGGATTGTATTCGCATCCACGTGCAGCATCCGACCGATCGGACCGATCCGACCGATCCGTCCGATCTCCCCCAACTGCTCCTCTTTGCCCTGCAAAGCGCTTGGCGTATCATCGCCTCATGCCCGAGCCGGAATCACTGCCAGAGCCAGCGGCGATGCACGACCATGCCCTCGACAACATCCGCTACATCCGCGAGGCCATGGAGCGGGCGGGCTCGTTCTCCTCGATTCCGGGATGGGGCGGGTTCGCGATCGGGTGGACGGCGCTGGTTGCATGCGTCATCGCCCAGCGTTTCGTGACCACGAACGCGCGGGCATGGATGGCCACGTGGCTCGTCGAGGCCGTCGTCGCCGCTCTGATCGGAGCGCCGGCGATGATCGCGAAGGCCCGCCGCTCGGCGGTCTCGCTCACCGCACCGCCCGCCCGAAGTTTCTTCGTCAGCTACTCCGCGCCGCTCATCGCCGGAGTGATCCTCACGATCATGCTGGCGCGCGCGGAAGCGTTCGCGGCGATCCCCGCGGTGTGGCTGTTGCTCTACGGCACGGCCTTCGTCAGCAGCGGCGCGTTCTCGATCCCGATGATTCCGTTCATGGGCATCGGCTTCATGCTTCTCGGCGTGATCGCGTCGTTCACCGGCCTGCCGGTCGCAAACATTCTTCTCGGCGCCGGCTTCGGCGCCATTCACATCGTGTTCGGATGGATCATCGCAAGGAGATACGGTGGCTAAAGCATCCCTCAAACCGAAAGCACACATCGCTCCCGCCGAGGAGCCGCGCAGCCAGGCGAGCGAGCCGTCGGCGGTCGATCTCGACCGCATCATTCACGAGAAGACACGTCTGGCCATCGTCAGCGCGCTCGCGGTCAATCACACGCTCTCGTTCAACGAGCTCAAGCAGATCCTGAAGACCACCGACGGAAACGTCAGCGTGCACGCGCGCAAGCTCGAAGATGCGAAGTACCTGTCGTGCAAGAAGTCGTTCGAGGGGCGGATGCCGCGGACGGAGTACAGCCTGACCCCGGCGGGCCGCCGCGCCCTGGAGAAGTATCTCGATCACATGGAAGCGGTCATTCGCACGACGCGCCGCAAGGACTAGCTGCTTCTTTCACCCTCTCCACTCATCGATCAAGCTCGCGACCAGCCCCGTCCAGCCGGTCTGATGCGATGCGCCGAGGCCTTCGCCGGTATCGCCGTGGAAGTATTCGAAGAACAGCACGAGATCTTTCCAGTGCGGGTCATGCGCGAAGAGCTCGGACTTCCTCGTACCGCGCGGGCCGTAGATGGCGCGGTAGCCGTCCGCGTCAGGGAGGAAGAGGCGGATCATGCGGCCCGCGAGGCGCGCGGCCAGACCGCTCATCGTGATCGTGCGCGGGGCCGGCGCTGCCGGAGGACATAGGCTCAGTCCGCGAGCCCGGACGTCATGCGACGTGACGCCGGCGTCGTCCGAGTGGGCACTAGCAGCTCCCGTGTCCGGGGCGTCGTCCGGATCCGCCGTCGGCTCTGCGCCGTCGCCGGGCTCATCGTCGGTCCGGCTCAGCGAGACTTGGATGCCGCCGCCGAACGCTTTCTCCAGCTTTCGCAGCGACTCGATCATCAGGAAGCTCGTCGGGAACCAAACCGGCCCGCGCCAGTTGCTATTGCCGCCCTTGACGTTCGACTTCGCCTCCGCAGGCTCGTAGCCCACCGAGGCATCGCCGAATGTGAACGGATGCTGCTGATGGAACTTGCTCAGGCTGCGGAGTCCGTGCGGCGAGAGAAACTCGTCCGGGTCGACCACGCGCGAGAGCAGATGCTGGAGCTGGTTCTGATCGACGACCGCGAGAACGTGTGTGTAGTCGTCGCCGTTACGCACCGTCGTGACGGAATGCTCCACGATCTCCGGGCGGTGGCGCATGAACCAGTCGAGGTTCTCGCGGAACACGGGGAAGGGCTCGATCCACTTCCCCTCGAGCCTCTCGATGGCGTAGAGCGGGATCAACCCGACCAGCGAGCGGACCGCGAACGGTACGGCCGAGCCGTCGGCGAGGCGGAGAAGATCGTAGAAGAAACCGTCGTGCTCATCCCAGAGCGTCCGGTCGCCGCGGATCATCTTCATCGCCGCGCCGATGTAGACATAGTGCTCGAAGAATTTCGTGGCCAGCCCTTCGTAGACCGGGTCCTGCTGCGCCAGCTCCAGCGAGATGCGCATCATGACCAGGCTGAACATCCCCATCCAGCCCGTGGCGTCGCTCTGCTCGAGCGTCGCTCCGCCCGGGAGTTGCGCGCTGCGGTCGAACACGGTGATGTTGTCGAGGCCGAGGAAGCCGCCCTCGAAGATGTTGTTCCCTTCGCGATCGACTTTGTTCACCCACCAGGTGAAGTTGAGGAGCAGCTTGTGGAAGCACTTCTCGAGAAACTGGCGGTCGGCGGCGCCGGTGCGGATGCGGTCCATGTTGTAGACGCGCCAGATGGCCCAGGCATGCACCGGCGGGTTGAGATCCGAGAACTCCCATTCGTACGCCGGAATCTGCCCGTTCGGATGCTGGAACTGTTCGAACAGCAGGAGCCACAATTGCTCCTTCGCGAAGTGGACGTCGATGAGCGCCAGGACGATCGATTGGAACGCCAGGTCCCAAGCCGCGAACCAGGGGTACTCCCATTTGTCGGGCATGGAGAGGATGCGCATGGAGTTGAGGTGGCGCCAGCGGCTGTTGCGCGCGTGCTGGCGCTGCGCGGGCGGCGGATGGTTCGGGTCGTCCCCGTCGAGCCAGACGTCGATGTCGAACAGGTAGCTCTGCTTGCTCCAGAGCATGCCCGCGAAGGCCTGGCGCTGCACGTTGCGCTCCTCGGCGGATGCATTCTTCGGGTGGATCGCCGCGTAGAACTCATCGGCCTCGGCGCGGCGCGCGGCGATGATCGCGTCGATCTCGGCCTCCGTCGCGCGCCGGAGATCGAGATCGGGCTGGCCCCCGCCTTCCGCACCGGCGGCGCTCGGAACCAGCGGTCGAAGCCGCAGGTGTACCGATGCGCTGGTGCCGGCGTCGACCTCGAATCGCAACCAGGCGCACGACTTCGTGCCGGTTGCGGCCGGATTCACCGCGCCTTCCTCGCCATTCACGATGCGCCGGTGGAACGCGTCCTTCACGAACCAACTGTGCGACGTCGCTCCGGATCCGAACACGCGCGGCCCGTTGGTCTCGTTGTCCGTGAAGAGAATCTTCGCGGCTGCGGGGACCTCGAGCACATGCGGACCGAGGTGCGAGCTCGCGAGGAGGCCGGACAGCGGCGGAGCCATCGAATCGTCCGCGAGCAGCGCCGGCGTTCCGTCCGCGAGAGTGATCACCCGGATCTCCGGCCTCGTGACATGATCGCCCGACCACGCCCACGTATTGCGGAACCAAAGCTGCGGGAGCAAGTGGATCGGCGCACGCTCCGGGCCGCGGTTGTGCGCGGTCACGCGGAAGACGATCGAGTCGAAGGCCTCTTTCGCGATCTCAATCTCGACGTCGAAGTAGCGGTTCTCGTCGAAGATGCCCGTGTCGATGAGCTCGAATTCAGGACCGCTCGGGCCGCGCCGCCGGTTCTCCTCGATCAGCCAGACGTACGGATATTCACGCTGCGGGACTTTGTACAACATCCGCTGATAGGCGTGGCTCGGAAGGGCGTCGAGATAGAAGTAGCATTCCTTCACATCCTCGCCGTGATTTCCCTCGGACGGCACGAGGCCGAAGTAGCGCTCCTTCAAAATCGGATCGCGCTCGTTCCACACCGCCAGCGACCAGCACAGGATCTGGTACCGGTCGCAGAATCCCGCGATCCCATCCTCGCCCCAGCGGTACGCTTTCGATCGCGCCAGATCGTGCGGCAGAAAATCCCACGCCTCGCCGGTCGCGCTGTAATCCTCACGCACCGTCCCCCAGGCGCGGTCGGAGAGATATGGACCCCACCTTCGCCATCGCGCGATCGAATGGGCATCGCCGGCCAGCCGCTCCTTCTCGTTCATGGGAGTGCGTAGCTTATCCCTTCAGATACCATTCACGCATGCCTTCCGTTCCAAAGCCTCCTCCCGGCACGCGGCCGCTCAAGACCCTGGAGCGCGTGCTATCGAAGGCCGGCATCGGATCGCGAACCGAGGCGCGGGCGTGGATCGCCGAGGGCCGCGTCAAGATCAACGGACGCATCGAGCACGATGCTGATCGATGGGTCGACCTCGAGCGCGACAAGGTCTCCTTCGACAACAAGCCGCTCGCAAAGCCCCAGCGCGTCTACCTCCTGCTGCACAAGCCCGCGGGATATCTCACCACGTATCGCGATCCGCAGGGTCGGCCGACGATCTACGATCTCCTGCCCGACCGGGACCGCTATCTCTTTCCCGTCGGGAGGCTCGATCTCGATACCAGCGGCCTCTTGATCCTGACGAACGACACGGCGTTCGCCGAGCGGCTGACGAATCCCGACTACAAGGTTTCGAAGACCTACGAGGTGAAGGCCTCAGAGCGCCTGAGCGACGATCAGCTCGATTGCCTACGCCGCGGCCTCGATCTGCGCGACGGTCCGACGCGCCCGGCAATCGTGAACCGCCTTCGCGATTCCGGTGGAAAGACGGTCTTCGAGATCACGATCACCGAGGGTCGCAACCGCCAGGTGCGCCGCATGGTCGAAGCGCTCGGCGCGAAGGTGCTCAAGCTTGTTCGCACGTCCATCGGAGGGATAGACCTCGGCGTGCTCGAGATTGGGAATTGCCGCGAGCTGACGAAGCAGGAAGTGCGGGCACTGAGGCGGTAGCGCACGGCTGTGGGCCCTCAACCTGCGTTTTCATATGGACTGCGGCGGCTTGCCGCCGCTTTCGATGACCACAGGCGAGACGAATTGCCACTCGCGCGGACGCGATTCGCGCGACCGGCACGGACCTTGGAG
>DASQGS010000160.1:0-11572 GCA_035632455.1 Thermoanaerobaculia bacterium
CGAGGTTCTCGGCGCCGAAGGGCGCTTTTCCCTCGAAGGCGTGCAGGACGTTGCCTTCGAGCAGATCGCCGAGGGTGATCTCGTGGTATTCCGCGAGACCCTTGAGCACCTTGAGAATCCGTTTCTCGATGCGGACGCCGGTCTGGACCCGTTCCACTTCCCACGTTTGTGCGGTCATGGTGTGATAATACCGCGGTACACGGATACGGTCAACGGGCGCAAGACCGATCGGTCCGATCCGTCCGATCCGTCTGATCGGTCCCGGACACACCGCGCTAGAAGATCCTTCGCCGCCTCGGGATGCCGGATGCCGCTACGGAGCCGGCGCAGGACCTCCCGCCGTTGCGGTCACGACCACGATCAGGGCCTTGTCTCCCGCGGTCGCCGTGCCGATCACCACCTTCTGGTTGTCCCGAATCGAAACCGGCGTCTTGAAGCCGAGATTTTGGTGGAGCGTCCCTCCGCCGGAGCTGATCGGTACGTTGGCGCCGAAGGAGAAACTATCAATGTCGACCGAGTGCTCTTCACCCGACGACCTCACGGTAATCCCGACGAGGTGATAGTTGTAAGTGATCATGTCGCCCTTCAATGAGACCGGGCCGAGGAGGGCCGGATCGGCGGCGCCGGATCCCTCCATGTAGCTGCCTGCCTTCGTGCGGGCCACGATGGTTGTCAGCAGTGCGAAGTGCGTGTATCGCAGGGTCGCGCGCAACGTCTTGATCACGGGAGCGAGGTCCTCGGGAATCTGCGCCGCGGACTCGAGCGGTTTGTTCGCCCCGATCAGGACCGACATTTTCAGATCGATATCCTGGGACGGCGCGGCAGGACGGTCGAGCCGCTTGATGGCCTCTTCGATCGTGGCGATGTTCTCGGGGAAATCGCGGACGGTAATCGTCCCCAGATCCCCATTGACGGCGAGATCCGAGCCTTGGACGCCACTGAGGAGCAACTTCAGCGCCGAGGCGATGAGATGCGGGTCCCGGTGATGAAGCTCGATGATCTTGCTTCGTAGCAGGCGAGCCTGTGCCTCGGTTGGGGCCGCGGGTTTGGCCTCTGCCTTGGTGCCGGACTCCTGAGCGGTAACCGAGGCGGCGAGCAGCGCAAGAGCCATGGTGATGAGCAATCGTTTCATGATGGTGTCTCCTTATCGAGCCGAAACGGCCTGTGTGTTTGAGAGCCAAATGATGCGGATCTCGGGATCCGCGGTCTGGAATTCCATGCGTACCTCGGTGGCGGCGTCGAGGCGGGCCTGCGCGATCATCACCGGCCGCTCGTGCGTGCGATGCGCTCTTTGCTGCGGCAGTCCCTGGTGAATCAACTCGGTCCCCTCGTCTTTTTCGCTCGCAGCAGACTCCGGCACCTTCGGTGCGACCGCGGCGGACGGCGCCTGCGCGACGGTAGGAATCGCCGGCTGCGGCTTCGGCGCGCGCGAGGCCTGCTGATCGCCGTGCGGCCGCGGCCACGTAACCAGCGCGATGATCACGACGAGCACGGCCGCCGCCGCGCCGAACGCGAAGCGCCACGCGAACGGAAAAATGCGGCGTTCCTTGGCGATCGTCGACATCACTGCGGCGCGGATCCCAGCGTAGTCGGTCCCGCTGAGCGGCGGATTGCTGCGCACGGAGGTGAACGGCATCGGCACCTCGACGGCGTCGAATGCGCGGCAGCTCGCGCAGCCTGCCAGATGCTCTGCGACCGCGCGCCGCTGCGCGCCCGTGACCTCGCCGGTCGCTTCCAGCATGATCGCTTCGCGTACCCGTTCGCATTTCATGATCCGGATCCCTTTCGCCATTCCGCGATCCACTGCCGCAACTTCACGCGGGCTTTGCTGATCTGCACGCGGACCGTGGCCGCGCTGTTGCCGAGAATCGACGCCACCTGCTCGGTTGATAACTCCTCGATGTCCCGAAGGATGACCGCCAGCCGCTCCTTTTCAGGGAGCGCGTCGATGGCGCGCGTCAGGAGAACGACGTCGCGGCGCGTGGCCAGATCGTCGTCGACCTGGACCGCGTCCGCGACGTCATCGGCGGCGTCGATCGGCGTGAAGATCGCGCGTTTTCTTCGCTTCTTCCGCAAGTCGCGGCAGACGTTGACGGTGATGCGGAAGAGCCATCCGGCGAACTCGTGCCTCGCATCAAAGCGGCCGAGGTGACGATAGACGCGGAGAAAGACATCCTGTACGGCATCCTTGGTCTCCTCGCCGTCGCCGAGAATGCGCCAAGCCAGAAGCGCGACCCGTCTCTCGGAAAGGCGCATCAGATCCTCGAACGCGGCGTCGTCGCCCGACTGCGCCGCCCGGATCGTGGCCGCGAGCACCGCCGAGTCGCTTTGCGTTCTCTTGGGCGCCGGCGTGTCGAGCTCATGCGTCAAAATTGCCTCGGCTGTCATGGCATCGTAGTGCTTTGCTATCCACTACTGCGGGGAGACGCGAACCGTTTACTGGTGCGTCATCCTGAGGCGGCGCAACCCCGAAAGGGGTGGAGCGCGCCGAAGGATCTCCCTGGCAGGATCGCTGTTCTCGCAAGGAGATCCTTCGCCGCGCTACGCCCCCATCCGGGGGCTTCGCCGGCTCAGGATGACACTGCTCGCCGTCTGCGCGGCTCAACCCCGTATAATCCCGCCGCTTTTCGGAGGATTCATGGCCAGGAAGATCGCCGTAGTGCCAGGGGATGGAATCGGTCCAGAAGTGATTGCCGAGGGCATGCGCGTCCTCGATCGCGTCAACGATGCGCGGCACCTCGGGCTGGCGTTCGTTCACTTCGGCTGGAACGCCGACGAGTTCCTTCGCACCGGCGTCTCGATCCCTCCCGGCGCGATGGACGATATCCGGCAGAACTATGACGCGGTCTACCTCGGCGCGTTCGGAGATCCGCGCGTGCCCGACATGCGGCATGCCGCCGACATCCTCCTGGGCATGCGGTTCCAACTCGATCTCTACGTCAACTACCGCCCGGTCAAGCTCCTCGACGAGCGCCTGTGCCCGCTCAAGGGAAAGTCGGCCAAGGACATCGACTTCGTGATCTTCCGCGAGAACACCGAGGGCGCTTATGTCGGCATGGGCGGCATCTTCAAGAAAGGGACGCCCGATGAGATCGCGGTGCAGGAGGACGTCTCGACCCGCAAAGGCGTCGAGCGCATCATCCGCCACGCCTTCGACTTCGCGAAGCGTACGAGACGGAAGTCCGTCTGCATGGCCGACAAGAGCAACGTCATGCGCTACGGCGGCGACCTCTGGCTTCGCGTTTTCGAGGAGGTTGCAGCCGGATACCCGGGCATCGAGCATTTCCACATGTTCGTTGACGCCCTGAGCATGCAGATGGTGCGGGCGCCGGAGATGTTCGACGTGATCGTGACGAACAACATGTTCGGCGACATCGTGACGGATCTCGGCGCCGCGCTCCAAGGCGGCCTCGGCGTCGCGGCGTCGGGCAACATTCACCCAGGCCGAGTCTCCCTCTTCGAGCCGATCCACGGCAGCGCCCCGAAGTACACGGGGAAGGACGTCGCCAATCCGATCGGTGCGATCCTCACCGCCGCGATGATGCTCGACTACCTCGGATTTGCAGGCGAAGCCGCCGCGATCGAGACCGCCGTCGTGGCCGCGATCCACGCCGGAGACACGACGCACGATCTGGGTGGCACCCTCGGCACGCGGGCGGCAGGCGAGGCGATCGTGACGAGGATCGAGTTGTAAGCGATCGTGTCATCCTGAGGCGGCGACACCCCGGAGGGGTAGAGCGCGCCGAAGGATCTCCTCGGTAGAATCGCGGTTTTCGCAAGGAGATCCTTCGCCGCGCTACGCCCCCTCCGGGGCTTCGCCGGCTCAGGATGACACTCTCGTCAGAGCGACGCTTCCGGCGGCAGCTCGACCTGGATCGCGATCGAGTTGTGCGCCGCGGCGCGTGCCCGGGCATGCACGCGAAGCTGCTCGTTCACGCGCCGGCACTGCGAATACGCCTCGCGAAGGGCCTTGTCCACGCGCTCCGCCTCTTTGTGGCCAGAGTGAACCGACACCTCGGCGACGATAGTGGCGATCTTTGTTTCGTTGAGGGCGAGCTCGGGAATCCCGACCGTCGAAAGCTCGGCGAGCTGGACCGTCACGCGGCGTGGCACGGCGATAGGCGCAACGGCGGTGGGCGAGAGCTTCGCCGGCACGTTGATCACGTCTTCATCGGCGGCGTCTTCGGCATCACGCGCGCTCGCTTCGTCCGCGATCACATCGATCGACGAGCCCGCCGATGACCCGGAGGCTGCGGCGGCGCGCGCGGCGCGGCAATCAGCGACCAGCCTCGGAATGTCGCGCGATTCCTCGGAGGCAGGCGCGGTGAGCTCGTTGCCAGCCACTTGCGCTTCAAAGGGCTGCACGTCGGCGGGCTGCGTCTCGGCGGCCTCCTGCGACTCGCCGGCCGGCCTGGCCGCGGGACGGCTCGTGCTCTGCGTCAGCGGCGTCGCGCGCTCCAGGCGAAAGATCGTATTGAGCACCGCGGTCGCCAGCGTCGACATCGCAGCGTTCCGGCGCTGCTGATCGAAGCGGCAACCGGTCAAGATCGAGAGACCGAACAGGAGAATCACCGCACCGATCTTCCTAGGCATCTTCGGTTCCTTTCGCCTGAGTTACTTCCGGGTTTGCAGAGTGAGACGAGGGTAACTCGAAAAAGTTAGGAACGCGCCCGCCGTTAACCGCATTGTGACCAGTTGGCCCCGTTCGTTCACCGGTGAAGTGCGGGTGCGGCGCACCGCCCGTAGGGCCCCGGGAGTCTGGATATTCCCGAGCATCAGGTGACCGAGCCAAGGGAAAGCCCTCCCCCACCGGGTTAACCCGGCGGGAGAGGGCTTCTTGCTGCCGCAATTGAGATTGATCGATCGAAATGTCCGGACTCGAGCGCGCCTTCGGCGCTGGCTCTCTCGCAGATGCAGGATTCCATTGCAATTCTTCGCCGCGCAATCCAGGGCAGCCCAGCGCGCCTGGGCCCTACACCGTCCTCACCGCAAATCGCTTCCGAAGAACCCGCGTACATCCGCCGCGAACACCTCCGGAACTTCAAGCGCGGCGAAGTGACCTCCGCGCGGCGAGTCCGTCCATCGCCGCACGTCGTAGCCGCGCTCGATCCAACTGCGCGGCGGGAACGGTGCCTCGAGATGGCAGCGGAGGATGCCCGCCGGCACCTCCACGCGCTCGCCTTCATGCAGGAGCAATGGCGTGAGAGCCGATTCCATGTAGAGGCGCATCGACGAGGCGATGCTGTTCGTGAACCAATAGATCGAGATGTTCGTGACGATGTCATCGAGACTCGGCCGCGTCTCGGGATCGGACCATTCCACGAACTTCTCATGGATCCACGCCGCCAATCCGGCCGGCGAGTCGCACAAGCCGTACCCGAGCGTCAGAGGCCGGGTCCGCTGAATCTGCCCGTAGCCGTAGGACTGCGCGACCCACTCGTCCCTGTCGTGGATGAAGGCCTGCTCCTTCCCGCTCGGCCGGCCCGCGACGTGCGGCGCGTACGATCCGGGGATGTAGTTGAGGTGGAGTCCGATCACGCGCGACGGATGCTTCCGCGCCAGCCACGTTCCGATTCCGGCGCCCCAGTCGCCTCCTTGAATTCCGAATTCCGAATAGCCGAGTTTCGACATCAGCTCGGCCATGATCTCGGCGATCCTCGCGTTGGAGAATCCGGAGTGCGGCAACTCCGAGAATCCATAACCGGGCAGTGACGGAATCACAAGATCGAAATCATCCGCGAGCAGCGGAATCGCATGCCGCATCTCCACGAACGAGCCCGGCCAGCCGTGAAGGAGCAGCAGTGGAGTGGCCGGCCGGCGACGGCACTTGAGATGGATGAAATGCAGGGGCGCACCACCGAGGGTGATGCGATAGTGAGGCCATCGGTTGAGCGCCTTTTCCTGCGCGCGCCAGTCGAAGTCCTCGCGCCAATAGCGAACGAGCTCGCTCACCTCGGATAGCGCCAAGCCGCCGCTGTCCGTAACTCCCGCGGGCCGGCGCCAGGCGCCGAGCCGTGCGTGAAGGTCGGCAATGGCGCTGTCCGGGATCTCAATTCGAAAGGGCTTTGGCATTGTGAGCATTCTACGAGTGCGAAGGAGAGATGGTTATGCGCCGTCATGGTCACGTGAATCAAAGTCAAAAGCCGGCGACGGCGACGACTACGGCGACGGCAACGCCAACAGACGGGAACGTCGGTGACGGGAAGTTGTCGCCGTCGTCTCCGTAGTCGTTTCCGTCGTCGTCGCCGTCGCCGGGTTTTGACTTTGATCGACGCCGGCGCGCCAGTTACCGCGCCGCGAAATCCCGCACGTACTCCTCGATTCGATCCGTGAGCTCGGACGTCGCGGCCCCAATCCCCTGCGCCTCCAGGATCACCACGGACGGCGCGCCCGGCAAGTCCCTATGCCGTTCGTGACGCTCCTGACCGCGAAGCGCCCCGATCGGGCTCTCGCCGTAGCTGCGCTGAGCGACCTCGGCGAAGCCCGCGGATCGGAGCGCGAGCGTGAGCGTCCGATCGTTGTAGAGGAATCGGTGACCCCATCCATGAAAGGCGCGATTCATCTCCAGACATCCGATCAGTTGCTCCTCCTCCGTCATCTCGCCCGGCGTCTTGTAGTGCGTCAGCCAGACCCAATCGAGATTCGGCGTCGAGAGCCGCAACACGCCGTCCTCGAGCAGCGCAGTGCGGCAGGCGCGCAAAAACGCGAGTCCCTCGGCGAGGCTGAGGTGCTCGATGAAGTGCTCCGCGAAGATCAGCTCGACGTCCGCGAACGGCCACGGCTGGCGCACGTCATGGACGACGTCGACACCCGGCCATGCGGCGACGTCGACATTCGTCCAACCCTCGAGTGCGATCGGCCCGGCGCCGATATGGAGACGCATCGGGCAGGGATGGTAGCCGATTCGACTAAGCAATGGCCGCACTTCGACCCGCCGGAAAGCGTGACCTCCATGACCGTGTTCGACGTCGCCATCGCCGGAACCGCCGAGGAGCACATCGCCGCAGTGCGGGACTGGAGCCGCCGCGTCTGGTCGGCATGGTCGACGTATCACGCGGCGGTGGCGGAGCTGATCGCATCAAATGTTAAGATCGCGCCTCAAGCCCTTCCATAGCCACGGAACTGCGGGGATCACGATGACCATTCTGCAAAAGGGCTCCTTTGAACTGAACCTCGGAATCATCAAGCTCGGCGCCGATTTGTCGGAGCTCGATCGGCAATGCGCCTGGGAGCTGTACACCGAGCTGAGCACTCGCGTGGCGTGCACTGGGAAGTCGTCCGACTCCGAAGCCACGAACTTCGACGGCGAGCTGTACATCGAGAGCCTCGAATCGCTGTACCGCTTCTTCCAGGAATCCCGCGGCATCATGCGCAAGTTCCCGGTCGGCCGGCTCACCAAGGCCGACAAGAACCACTTCGGCGTGATCATCAGCAGCATGATCACCGGAGTCCTCCGGCCGTTTCTGGAGCTGTGGCAGGCCGAGTATCGCCACTGGTGGGACGCGCAAAGCAACCCGCGTGTCCCACCCTTGCAACGCCAGCGGGAGTTCCCGAAGCTCGCGGACTTCCTCAACGACTGGACCGCAGTGCGCCTGCTCCTCCGCGGATTGCAGGCCAGGCTCGTGGAGGTTTACGACCTGGTCGAAGTGGATCGCCGGTGAAGTGTCACAAGATCGATTTGTAGCGCCTCCGACCAAAACCGCACAGCGGCGGGGTGAGGGGACTCCCTCGCGGCTCTTGCACTCATTGCATGCCGCCCTCGGCGGTCACAACTGAGATCCGGCTGCCATGACCGATGTCATGCCACGCACCCGGTACTCCCGGTAAACTACCACTCATGACCTTCGGCAGAACCGGCCGGGAGCGGATCGTTGCGGCGCTCTGGGGCCTAACGTTCACCTGCGTGCTGACGGCGCTGATCGTGTTCGGCTCGCGGAACCTGCAGCACTTCGATGCCGCGCTTGTCGGGTACACGTTTGCCGTGCTCTTCTCCACGTTCGCCATCATCTATCGCTATTCGATGTGGCTGCAGCGGCCGCCGACGAATCTCTACTGGCGGCGGGGCTGGCAAGTGTTCTTTCGCGGCCGCTGGCTCGGGCGCAACTCCGTGGAGTGGGTGAAGCGGGTCACGCTCGACTTCGCGCTCAACCGCTTCATCGCCAATCGCGACCGGCTCCGCGGCCTGACGCACTGGCTGATCATGTGGGGCTGCGTGCTCGCGTTCGCGATCACCTTCCCGCTGGTCTTCGGATGGATTCATTTCGAGACCGAGCCGGGCCGGCTGGACTGGTATCGCACGTACGTCTTCGGTTTTCCGACGATGGCTTTTCCGGTGCACTCGGTGGCCGGCTTTCTCACGTTTCACGGTCTCGTGTGGGCGTCGTTCGCCGTCATCGCCGGCGTGATGCTGGCCATGCGCCGGCGGATGCGCGATCACGGCGCCGCGGCATTGCAGAAGTTCGGAGAAGACATCCTCCCGCTCATCCTCCTCTTCGCCATCAGTGTGACGGGACTGATGCTGACGGCGAGCTACACCTGGATGAAGGGCTACGGCTACGAGTTCCTCTCCCTGCTCCACGCGGTGACGGTCATCTTCACGCTGCTCTATCTGCCGTTCGGCAAGTTCTTCCACATCTTCCAGCGGCCGGCGCAGCTCGGCGTCGCGTTCTACAAAGACATCGGCCCGCGCGAAGGGATGGCCCACTGTGCGCGCTGCCATGATCCCTTCGCCTCGCAGATGCACGTCGACGATCTCATCGCCGTGCAGCGGGAGCTCGGGTATCGCTACGAGATGAACGGCGCCGTCGATCACTACCAGCGCATCTGTCCCGCCTGCCGCCGCTCGATGCTGGCCATCGCGCAGGGCACTCTCTGGCAGAAGTGCGGCGCAACGGACTGAAAATCATGGCTACGCTACCGACAGAACAGGACCTGCTCATCGACGCCTTCGGTCCGCACCTCAACCGGATGGAGGGGCTGCGACTCGACACGGACGTCGAGCCCGACAGGATCGTCTCGACGCACTGCTGCTTTTGCGGACAGCAATGCGGGATCAATCTCAAGGTCAAGGACAACGCCGTCATCGGATTCGAGCCGCGGTACGACTTCCCATTCAACAAAGGGATGCTCTGTCCGAAAGGCGTCAAGCGCTACCTGCAAGGGGGCCATGCCGATCGGCTCGTGACCGCGTTGCAGCGCGACCCTTCCTCGGAGAGCGGCTTCCGCGCGCTTGGCTATGATCAGGCGATCGGCCGTGTGGCTTCCGAGATCGCGCGCATTCAATCGGCGTACGGCCCCGATGCCTTCGGCGTGCTCTCCGGTGCGAGCCTCACGACCGAGAAGGCGTATCTCATGGGCAAGTTCGCGCGCGTCTGCCTGAAGACGCGCTACATCGATTACAACGGCCGCCTGTGCATGGTGAGCGCCGGGGCGGCGAACAAGAAGGCGTTCGGCATCGACCGCAGCGCCAGCCCTTGGGACGACATCCTGAAGGCGGAGGTCGTGGTCATTGCCGGATCGAATACCGCCGAGTGCTCGCCGATCACCACGAACTACGTCTGGCAGGCGCGGGAGAACGGCGGCAAGGTGATCGTCATCGACCCGCGCATCACGCCGATCGCGCGTACGGCCGACGTCTTCCTGCCGGTCAAGCCTGGGCGCGACGTGGCCTTGTTCAACGGACTCCTCCAATTGATGATCGAGAACGACTGGCTCGATCACGAGTTCATCGACCATCACAGCGTCGGTTTCGATGCAGTCGCGGCGCATGTGCAGCAGTGGACGCCGAGGCGCACCGCCGAGGTCACAGGCATCGCGGAGAAATCCATCCGGCTCGCCGCCGAACTGTGGGGGCAGGCTAAGACGAGCTTTCTCATGCACGCCCGCGGGATCGAGCATCATTCCCACGGCGTGCAGAATTGCCTCGGCGCGATCAACCTCGTTCTCGCCTCCGGCCGCATCGGCAGACCGTCTTGCGGATACGGCACGGTTGTCGGTCAGGGCAACGGTCAGGGCGGTCGCGAGCACGGCCAGAAGGCTGACCAGCTTCCGGGATGGCGGGACATCAGCAATCCCGAGCACCTCGAATACATCGCCGGCGTCTGGGGTGTGAATGCCGCCGATATCCCGCAGGCCGGCGTCGACTGCTACGAGATGATGCGCAAGATCGACGCAGGCGAGATCAAAGGCCTCCTCTGTATCTGCTTCAACCCCAAAGTCTCGCTGCCAGACAATGCCTTCGTCACGCGCGCGCTCGAGAAGCTGGAGTTCTTCACCGTCATCGACTTCTTTCTCAGCGAGACGGCGCAGCACGCCGACATCGTTCTGCCCGGGTCCCTCCACGAGGAGGACGAGGGAGTCGTCGCCCAGGTGGAAGGCCTGGTCATCAAGATCAACAAGGCCGTCGATCCTCCCGGCGCTGCCCGGCAAGACTGGCGGATCATTCAGGACATCGCGGCCGCGCTCGGCCGGCCCCATGGCATGACGTTCAACAGCCCGCGCGAGATCTTCGACGAGTTGCGCGTGGCTTCGAAAGGCGGCGTGGCCGACTATTACGGCATCACGTACGAAAAGATCGAGGCCATGAATGGCGTGGCCTGGCCGTGCCCGTCCGCGGAGCATCCGGGGACGCCGAGGCTGTTCGAGCCGGGATCGTGGAACTCGGTTGCGAAAGGTGCCGGCCCGTTTTACTTCCCGGATGGCAAGGCCCGATTCAACGTGGCCGAGTACACGCCGCCGATGGAGGATGTCGACGACGACTATCCGATCATCCTGACCACGGGGCGCGTCGTGAGCCAGTTCCTCTCCGGCACGCAGACGAGGCGCATCGGCCCGTTGGTCGATCAATACCCAGAGCCGCGCATTGAGATCCACCCGAAGCTCGCCGCGAAGTACGGCATCGCCGACGGCGATTGGGCAACCGCCGATTCGCGGCGCGGCACGCTCACATTGCGCGCGCAGGTCGTGACCACGATTCGTCCGGACACGATCTTCATCCCCTACCACTGGCCCGGGCGTAAATCGGCGAATCAGCTCACCATCGCCGCGCAGGACCCGATCTCGAAGATCCCTGAGTACAAGGTATGCGCGGTGCGGATCAGAAAAGCGGAGCCTCAACCGGCGCAGCCGGTCCCGCCGCGCGACGGTGGCGGCGACGTGAATTTCGGGGCCGGGCCTGACATCGAGAAGACCGCGAGCTCCATGGGGAAATGAAACCGTGCCCTTGACGAACGACATGGAGTTCTTCATCGACCCGGCCCGATGCATCGGCTGCCAGTCGTGCGTCGCGGCCTGCAGCGAGTGCGACACGCATCGCGGCCATTCGATGATTCACCTCCAGTACGTCGACCGGCCGATCTCGGTGCAGACCGTGCCGGTCGTCTGCATGCACTGCGATTCGCCGACGTGCGCCGAGGTCTGTCCGGCCGACGCCATCAAACGCACGGACGACGGCGTCGTTCAGACCGCGCGCAAACCCCGCTGCATCGCCTGCAACAACTGCGTGCTGGCGTGCCCCTTCGGCGTGCCGAAGATGAAGACCGAGTTCTCGCTGATGATGAAGTGCGACATGTGC
>DASQGS010000161.1:0-20797 GCA_035632455.1 Thermoanaerobaculia bacterium
TTCCGAACCACCCACAATCCGACACTAGCAAACTTGAGGTTTGACGACCTCGGCCCAACGAGAAGTTGCGCGAATTTTGACGATCTGGCCCCAGTCCTCCTCAATCCCCCAAGTTTGACGATCTGGCCCGTATCCTCTGGCCAAATTTGACGATCTGGCCCCATGACCTGGCCCCATGACCCCATATCTGGCCCCATATCCCCGTCATCCGGGCCCGGTCCAATATCCCCCTTTACTGAGGCGGCTGCGTGCTCGTGCTTGGCGGCGGAGCGGTCGAAGTCCGCTCGGGCTGACCGAAGCCGCCAGTCAGGGTGGGGGCTGGAGGGGGTTGTGGCGCTGGTGGCGGCGCGCTCTCCGCGGGTGGTGCGGTGGTCGTGGGTGGCGGTGCCGTGGTCATGGCGGGAGGTGCCGGGAGTGTACCTGTGGTGTCGGTTGTCTGCGTGACTGAGGTCCCAGTAGTGTCGAGGACAATCGGGTTGCCGAACGCGTCGATCTGAGGCAGGGGCGTGGGGTGCGGGCCGTGGATGGAGCAGGCGTCCGTTGGCACGCCTTCCTTCTTGAACGCTTCGCGGACGATCGTATTGGGAGGGCAGTCGTGCGTGGCGAGACCGCCGCTGGTCTCGTCGATCTCACGGAATACGATTCCCTGCGGCACCTCGAAATCGACGGACTCCTGACCGGCCGTGACTGCGGCCATGTAGCGAGCCCAGATCGGCACGGCACCGTGGCCTCCGCTGAGGCCGACGACGGTGTTGTCATCGAAGCCGATCCACGTGAGCGCGAGCGTGTGCGGTGTGAAGCCAACGAACCAGGCGTCGCGCTCATCGTTCGTCGTCCCGGTCTTCCCGGCCGCCGTGAGACCGAAACCGAGGTCGCGCGCGCCGGCGGCGGTGCCGCGGTTCATGACCCCTTTCATCATGCTAATGAGTAGAAAGACGTCGCGGGCCGGATAGACCTGCACCGGCCGTACCGGTTCGCCGGACGACACGATCTTGCCGCGATCGTCGGTCACGAAGCGGATGGCCCTCAGCGGCATGCGTGAGCCGAGCCTTGCGATCGTCGAGTACGCCGCGGCCATCTCGATCGGCGGAATTCCCGCCGCGCCGAGAAGCACCGCAGGATTGTCATCGAGAGGCGAGTCGACGCCGAGCGTGTGCGCCGTCCTCACCACCGGGTCGATGCCAGCGGCCAGGCCGATTCGCACGGACGCGGAGTTCATCGAGACCTCGAGCGCCCTGCGCAGCGTCACCGTGCCGTGATACTCGTCTCCGTAGTTTCGCGGCGACCAATCCTCCCCGAACCGCCGTTGAAGAACGAAGCGCTGATCGCTGACGAGGCTGGCCGGCGTGATGTTTCGGTCTTTCACGTTCGAGATGCTGGGCTCGAACGCGGTGAGATAGACGAACGGCTTGAAGAGCGATCCGACCTGGCGCTTGGCGCTGAGGGCGCGATTGAACTGGCTCTTGTCGTAATCGCGGCCGCCGACGAGCGCGCGAATCTCGCCGGTGGCGACGTCGACGTGGATGATCACGCCCTGCAGCGGGCTGTCGTGCGTGCGGATCCGGCGGCTGTTGCGCTCGATTGTGTGAATGCCGGCCTCGAGGGTGCGCGCCGCAGTGTCCTGAGCCGCGAGGTCGATGCCCGTGTAGATCTGGAGGCCGCGTCCCTTGACGTCCTTGATGCCATAGTCGGCGACCATCTCCTGCAGCACGCGATCGACGTAGAAGGGGATGGACACGAGGCCGCTGCGATCGCGAGACGGTTTCTTCGGCAGCGGTTCCTTGACGGCTTGCTCGTAGGACGCCTGGTCGGCTTTGCCGTTACGCACCATCAGCGCCAGGACGGTGTTGCGCCGTTCGAGCGCTTTGTCCGGATGCGTGAATGGCGAATAGTTGTTTGGGCTGCGGATCATGCCCGCGAGCAAGGCGGCCTCGGCGAGCGAAAGCTCGGAGACCGGCTTGCCGAAATAGAAATGCGCGGCCTCGCCGACGCCGAGGATCGAGATCGAGCGGTTGCGCCCGAGATAGATATCGTTGAGATAGGCCTCGAGGATCTCCTTCTTCGAGTAGCGGGAGTCGAGGATCACGGCCATGAATGCTTCGGTGATCTTCCGTTTGAACGTCCGCTCGCTGGTCAGGTAGTAGTTCTTGACCAGTTGCTGGGTGAGCGTTGACGCGCCCTCGGAGACGCCACCGGCGCGGACGTTGCGGAACAGAGCCCGCGTGATGCCGATCGGATCGACTCCCGGGTGGTACCAGAAGCGGATGTCCTCGGTCACGATGACCGCGTCTTGCAGACGCGCCGGTACTTGCGCCAGCACGACCGGACGGCGGTTCTCGAGTTGGTCGCTGAGGATCGATGTCAACAGCTCCGGCTCGAGCGCGGCGTCTGTCACGGGCTTTTTCTCGGGAATCGACGTCACCGTGTCGATCGCATCATCGTCGTCGAACGTCATGCGAACGCGCTGGGCCGTGTACTGGCCGCTCGGATGGGTGAAAGCGCGGGTGTAGAGATCCACGATGTCATCCTTCGGCAGAACGTAGTCGCCGGACTGCTCGAGAGTCTTGGTCTGGCGATAACCAAGGCGCTCGAGCTTCTCGATCAGCTCGTCGTGATGAGTCGGCGACTGCGGCCGGAGCGGCGTGTAATCCGCGTAGATCCGAGTTGGCAGCGAGAGCCGGCGGATCTCGAACTTGCCGACCGACTGCCTGTAGAGGTAGATGCCGAAGGCGATGATCATCACGCCGATGACGGCGGTGGAGATCCAGAGCGTCCGGATGATGGTTCGTCGCGAGGGCAGCTTTGAGCGCAGGTCCATATCGGTCTCGTACTGTGCAGCTTACTGCGCCACAACCGCAAGGTTGCGTCCGCCTCGCCCGTCGCGGCGATAGGAGTGGAAGATCGAGCCCTCGCAGCGTGTGCAGAGCTCGGAGTCGAAGATACAGGATGCAGCGATTCCTGCTTCGTGGAGAAGGGCGCGAGTCAAGGCGGTGAGATCCACATGCGGTTTGCGGCCGCGTGCGCCATCGACGAACGGGTCGACGTCGCCGTAGGCCGCGCGCAACTCGTCAACCACTTCCTCGCCGACCTCGAAGCAGCAGACTCGGATTGAAGGACCGAGCCAGGCCGATGCCGCGGCGGGATTGAATTCGGTCTGCGATCGTAGAGCGGCGAGACTTTCGCTGACGATGCGGCGAGCCGCGCCGCGCCATCCGGAATGGATGTTTGCGATGACGAAGCCTGTGGGATCGATCAGCGTCACGGGAAGGCAGTCGGCGACTTTGATGCCGAGCGCCGTCTGCTTCTCGCTGCTCCAGAGCGCGTCACAGGGATCGCACTCACGCCAGCGGGCGGCTGCGGGCGCGTTCTGCCCGTTGTTGGGCCTGGCTTGGCGCGCAGCCGTGCCGTGAATTTGCACGCACGTCGTCAGTGCGGCGTCGATGCCGAATCGCTCGCGGATCACGCCGGCGATCTTCGCGACGCTCGTCTCATCGAGCCGGCCCGGGAAGTCGGAGGTCGTGTAGAAGAGCGCGAATCGTGGCGGAAGCGTTTCCGGGATCACGATGCGACCGATCGGGCTGGGCTCGGGATGGAAGGTCACCTTACGAAGTCACGTGCCGGAGGTCGATGATTCGGCTGTGGAGTCTTTCCGTGACGGCCATGCCTCGGAGCAGCGAGGCGGTCTTCTCGAGCTCTTCCACCAACACGTCGAGTGCCCGGTGGCCGTCGCCGCTCATGATGCCGTCGAGGGCGTGGAGGAAGTGTTTCTCGATCGTTTTGTGGGCGGAGTCGCCGATGTGCTCCTCGGCGACGTCGCGGATGCGAGCCGCGAGGTCGACTAGCTCGCTATTCTCCCGATCGACTCCGCGCTCAGACTTTTTTTTTAAGACCACCAGCTCGGCCGTGACCATGCCGTAGAGGATCTTGGCCACGTCGAACGAAGAGATGTTGAGCGCCCTGCCGATGTCGGCGATGGAGCGGTGGCCGTCGATGCGCGTGATGATCATCCACTCCTGAGGGTTGAGCGTGATCTGTTCGTGGCGGCTCTCGCGGACCTGCAGCTCCGGGATGTGATCAACCGAGGGGATCTTCTTCGAGAGGACGCGCCACTCGTCCAGGCGCCGGGCCGCCTCCATGAGGAGGTTGGTGTTGGATTTGGCGATGGTCTGGCGCTCCGGTTCGTCCCCCGGGCTGAACTGGAACTCACCCTGGTTCCAGATTGCGAGCGCGTAGATCGCTTCCTCGCCGATCAGATCTCCCGTCTGGGCATGGACCATCTGACCATTCTTCAAATAGATGAAACCGCGGTCGGCGTCGCGGGAAAGAGTGAACTTGCCGGTCTTGCCCGACACGCTCACCAGTTGGATGATGTCGGGCAACGGCAGTTCTTTGAGAGATCCCTGGAATGCCATTTCACTCCGGGCTCGACAGCGGTATTGATCCCGCACCCAACGCCAGCACGGTTATCATCGCGAGTTAGGCTGCGGGGAGCGACTGTTCTTAGCCGGTTCGAAGCGTAACCCAGCGGTGGTATGGCGTCAAGACGCCGTATTCTCCGCGTGATTGCTGTTGCTTTCCGGCGTGGTGTGTGAATCTGCGAGGGCCCTTGCGGAGCGCTCGATCGATGTCACCGCCCACCATCCGAATGCCGCTCCCGCGAGAAATCCGGTGACCCCGCGTAGGGCATTGGTGCTCTCGCGAAGGCCGGTCGCCTGCGTCAGTCCGTCGATCGCGAGCGGGATGATCGCGATGAACAGGATCAACTTGCTCGCGCGCTCCGTAAGCAACGGAAGGAGCGGCGCCAAGAGTGCGACGCCGGCGAGGAGACCGACATAGATCGCCGTGCAGCGCGCGCAGATCGGCATCGGGACGCCCCAGAGGACGATGCAGCGGGTGGCGATGCCATGACAAAGCAGTCTGAAGACGGTGCGCAGGCCGCTCGGCGCGCCGTGTGCGATGGCGAACGTGACGAGGAGCGACGCTCCGAGGATCGCGACCGGCACCGTCGCGAAGCATGCCGCCGCGATCCTCGCGCTGCGGGTCATTTCACTGGCGAGAGGCGCCAAGCCTGCCCGAGGGCGTGCGCCGAGACCAGCATCGACCAGAACGCCGTGAACACGATGCCGATGAGGCAGAGGATCAGGCCGAACTGCGACGCGAAGTTCGCCACGAAGTGCACCACGATGGCCAGCAGGTAGTTGATGAAGTTGCCGCGGACGAAAGCCCAGATCTGGCCGAACTCGAACGCCGCGCCAATCCTGCCGGTCACGACCACCCGCAGCATCGCCACCGGCGCGAGGAGTCCGATCACCAGCGCGATCGGAAAGCCGAGGCACATGCCGCACGCCATGAAGCCACCGCCGATATTCCGTGCGCTCTCGCTGTCGGAGGCGCTCGCCAGGATCCCGGGGATGTAGAGTCCGGCGTAAACGATCACCATCGGAATCGCGTAGGCGATGCCTGCCGCGAAGAGCCGTAGGCCTTCCGAGAAGAACTCGCCGAGGTCATCCCACTCCGGCAGCGGCGCCGGCGATTCCGCGATCACGTTGCGGATCACCCGTGCGTAGTAGCCGAGAACGAACGGGATTCCGATCAGGACGAACATCGCCAGGTACCAGAGCCCTCCGATGAGAACCTTGTTGAGCCACCTCGGGTCTTCGAAGACGTACGCAAAGCACTTGACGAAGTCGAATTGCGGCGTTTGCGGTGCCGGCGGCTTGGGAACCACTCCCGGCGTGCCGGGCGGCGGTGGGGGCGGCGGAGGCGGCATCTGGCTGAAGTCGCTCATGTGCCGAGTTTAGCACTGGGAGCAAGTGGCCGAACTTTCCATTCCAAGTTCGGCCCCGGCTCTCGGCAGACCCGAGACCATTGCCTCCCGCCCAGACTGAATCTACAAAACTCGGCGCTGGAGTATCGTCGGTGCCACGCAATGAGACTATGCGTCGATATTTCGATGTCATGCCGGACATCCTGCCAAGCGCCGTGGCCGAACTTACAAAGTTCGGCCACTCGCCCTCCGGCCACTATCGCGCAGGCGGCTCGAGGTTGTAATAGAACATGCACGTCACGTGCTCGATGTCCTTCGGGAAATCCTTCGGAAGCGGGTTCAGCGGCGATGAGAGCTCGATGGCTTTCTTCGCGGCGAAGTCGTACGGTGGCACGCCGGAGGAGTTGAGCATCGTAACGTCGGTGATCCGGCCGTCGTGATGGATGGCGAAACGGATGGTCACCACGCCTTTCACTCCGAGGCGGATGATCGACGGCATGTTCTCGTACCAGTTCACCCGGATCCGGCTGACCATCGACTCGGCGTACGGTCCCCAGTCATACCATTGCGTTTCGAATGAAAGCGGACCGTTCTCAGCGAAGCCCTTCTCGCCGCCACCGGCCTGACCGAGGTCCATTCCTTGCTGGCCTGAGCCGAGCGACGCCACCTTCCCGACTTCCTTGATCGCCGACTTCCAATCGATGCGTCCCGAGGCTGCGCCGGTTTGCTGAGCAGGCTGTTGCGACGGCTGATACTTGAACGTCGATGACGTTGCCGGCTGTTGCGCCGCGGCGAGCGACGAGGCCTGCTGCGACGAGCCCTGTTGCTGAGGCGCCTGAGCGGGCGAAGGCGGCCGGCCGTCCCCGCTCGCGCTGGGCGGCGTGTAGACGGTGCGGCCGTCTCCAGGCCGGATCGTCGGCTTGTCGCCGGTCGGTTGCGGTGTGCTCGCCTTCCGATTGGCGTCGGAGTAGGGAGCGTTGAGCGGCGCACGTTCCACGGGCTTCCCAGGTGCCTCGACGAAATCGCGAGGGTTCTGCCGCATCAGCTCGACGTAGCGAACGATCGGCGTGGCCGCGGGCGTGTCTTGCGAGACAGGGCGATAGGCGAGGGCGAACCAGATCAGAAGGGCGAGGTGAAGGACGAACGACACCGCCACACCGAGAGTGAGGCCACCACTCCGCTTGGGCGGTTCGAGAACGAATTCAATGTGTTCTTCCAATGGTCCGATCTGCCTTGGCAGTAGAAGTTGAGACGGACGGCTTTTCTTCCAGGTTCCGGGCCGTGTGTCTGGCGTGTGAACTTGGACTCATACGCCCGGCCGCCGCCGGCGTTGAACCGGAGCCCTGCAACCAACTGCCGCGCAGTGCTCTCGCAAAGTGTGTTTGAATACAGGTCCGCGCAATGGCCGCCTTCCAACGCACCGTCTCGCGTCTCGATCTCAACCTTCTCGCGACGGCGATTCTCATCGCCGGCATCGGTTGCCTTCTGGTCTACAGCGCCACCTACTCCGGACCTGAGGCTCCGCTCTTTCGCAAGCAGATCGTCTGGATGTCAATCGGGATCTTCATGATGATCGTCTTCGTGGCCATCGACTATCACGTGTTGATGGAGATCTCGCCCGTGCTCTATGTACTCGGGATCGGCCTTCTATTCTGGCTGCTGGCCTGGGGGAGGTACACGCGGAACGTGAAGTCGTGGATTCACATCGGCCCGCTTTCGTTTCAGCCCTCGGAGTTCATGAAGATTTTCACCGCCCTCCTCATCGCGAAATACTTCGACTCGAACGATCGCGCCTACCTCAACTTCAAGAACTTCTTCGTCGTCATGGCCATCATCGGATTGCCGGTCTGTCTCATCGCCGCGCAGCCGGCGTTCGGATCGGCGGCGAGCTTCTTTCCGCTGATCGGCGTGGCCATGTTCTTCGGTGGGATCAAACCGAAATACTGGCTCATCGCCACTCTCTGCGCGCTCGTCGCGCTCCCGCTCGGCTGGCATTTCCTCAAGCCGTTCCAGAAGGAGCGGATCAAGATCTTTCTCGAGCCGACCCGCGATCCACTCGGCGCCGGTTATCAAGTCATGCAAGCCAAGATCGCCACCGGCTCCGGCGGCATCACCGGAAAGGGCTACCTCCACGGCACCCAGGTGAATCTCGAATACCTGCCGGCCCGTCACACCGACTTCATCTTCTCCGTCCTCGGCGAGGAATGGGGCTTTGTCGGCGTGCTCGTCGTGTTGACGCTCTACCTCTTCCTGATTGTCGAATCCCTCACCGTCGCCAAGAGCTCGCGCGACCGAGGGGGAACCTTTCTCGTGCTCTCGCTGACCTGCTTCTTCATCTTCCACATCCTCATCAACGTCTCGATGCAGATCGGCCTCCTGCCGGTCGCAGGGATCCCGCTGCCCCTCATCTCGTATGGAGGCTCCGCCACGATCATGTTTTTCATCGCCGTCGGCCTGATCCTGAACGTCGATTTCCGCAAGTTCGTGAACGTGTGAGCGACTCCGTACCGTAACGCGAACGTTTCACCCTGACGCCGCCGCGGGACCCGTACAATACTGGCCCATGTCCAAGACGATTCGGCGATGGTCGCTGACCGGCCTGTTTGTCGGTCTCCTCTGCATGATGCTGGTCAGCGTTGCGTCCGGCGAGCGCCCGGCGATGCGGGGCGATCAGGCCATCGATCAGAAGGTGCGCGAGTACACCGAGTTGCTCGAGGCCGCGAGCCAGTGGTCACCCGAGGAGATCAACGAGGACAAGCTCGTGTTTGCCTCGGTGCGCGGGATGATCAACACCCTCGATCCGCATTCCTACTTCCTCGAGCCCGCCGGCTATCACCAGATGCGCGAGAAGGAGAGCGGGAGCTACTTCGGCGTCGGCCTGCTGGTCACACAGCGCAACGGGCACGTCACTGTGATCACGCCGTTCGAGGGCTCACCAGCCGCGCGCCTCGGCATTCGCGCCGGCGACATCATCGCCGAGGTCGACTCCGTCGCCACAGATTCCCTCGGCTACCAGGAATCCGTCCGCCGGCTGAAGGGGCCCAAGGGCACGCAGGTGACCATCAAGATCATTCGCGCCGGCCTGGAGCAGCCCATCACCATGACCGTGACGCGGGCGTCGATCCCGACGCGCTCGGTCGTTGCGGTTCGCATGGTCGGGCCGGAAACCGGGTACGTTCGCGTGACCGACTTCACGGGCACGACCGCCCGCGAGTTCGACGAAGCCATGGCCACGCTCGGCGCCGGCGGTATGAAGAAGCTGGTCCTCGATTTGCGCGGCAACCCGGGCGGCTCGCTCGACGCCGCGCTCAGCCTCTCCGATCACTTCCTGCAGAAGGGCGACCTCATCGTGATGACCAAGGGGCGGACCGAGGGCTCGCATCAGCAGTATCTCGCGGAAGGCAAGCAGGCCAGGCTGGACGTGCCGGTGGTGGTGATGGTCGACCACGGCTCGGCATCCGCCTCGGAGATCGTGGCGGGCGCGATCCAGGATCACGACCGCGGCCTCGTCGTCGGCCAGACGAGCTGGGGCAAGGGCCTCGTGCAGGGTGTGTACAACCTGCAGTACGGCGCCGGGCTCGCGCTGACCACGGCGAAGTACTACACGCCATCGGGGCGCAACATCCAGCGCGACTACAGCTCGCTCTACGACTACTTCGCCGGCGACATCCGCGATACGCACACCCAGGAGCCGGCCGCCGTTTACTCCACAGTCACGGGGCGCCAGGTCTTCGGCGGCGGCGGAATCACGCCGGACGTCGTGATCACGCCGCACGCGCTGTCGCGGGTCACGCAGCTCATCGAAGCGCACGGCATCCTGTTCGACTACGGCGTCGACTACGTCGCCAAACATCCCGATGCGGACAAGAGCGTTGAAGTCACTGAGGCGATGGTCGCCGAGCTCGAACAGAAAGCCTCGGAGAAGGGAATCGGAACGATCGAGGAGATCAAGGCCGCGCTCGCCGAGACCGCGGACCGGAATTTCATACGGAGGGGAATGCGCGCCGAGATCATCGCCGCGCGCTATGGCTACGATGCGTCATACGGCGACCGCATCGCCGCCGATGAAGAGATCGCTCGGGCCATCGAGCTCATCCCTGATGCCGCGAAGCTCGCTGTGGCCGCGGCCAAGGCCCGCGAGAACAAGATCGCCGCGGGCGGCGCCGGACCGCGATTGCCGGAGCGGGCGGCTCGGCGCTGACGGGAAGTGCCATCACGACTTCGGCTTCCACAGCTCGTTGGGCTGCCCCTTCTCCCACGGCTTGTACCCGAGGACGAAATCGATGCGACGTCCGAGAGTGGGATGGCTGTGGTGCCACCACTCCAGAAGCTCGTTGGGACGCGGATCGGCTTTCGAGTCCTCGGCGAATTTGATGAACGCCGTGGCCATCGCCGCGTTTCCGTGCGTCAGCTCGAGTCCGAACATGTCGGCCTGATGCTCGAGATGCCGCGAGAAGCCCGACATCACCGGCGACAGGATGAACGTCAGGATGGACAGTGTCAGCAGCAGCCACGGCAGCGCCGCGGGATCGCCCGCCTGCTCGAAGCCCCATCGCGGCCCGTAACGAGCCACGCCCCAATCGACGATTCGTTGTCCGGCGAAGAAGACGAACAGCGCGATCGTCAGAGCGAACGCAAGAGCCTTCCAGAGGTGATTCAGCACGTAGTGCCCCATCTCGTGGCCCATCACCGTCAGGATCTCCTCGTGAGTCAGCTTCGCGATGAGCGTGTCCCACAGCACGATCCGCTTGCTCGGCCCCATGCCGGTGACATAGGCATTCATGGTGGTGGTCTGCTTCGACTTGTCGACCTGATAGACGCGACTGCCCTCGATGCCGGCGCGCGAGGCTTCGTCGAGGAGCTGCTGCTTGAGCACGGCGTCCTTGAGCGGCACGAATCTGTTGAAGATCGGATCGATGAAGATGGGCGTGATGACGATGAGGAAGATGATCACCGGAATCGAGCCGATCCAGAGGGCGAGCCACCAACGCTTCACGCTGCGGATGCCCCAGAGCGCCAGCGCCGTGAGCAGCGAACCGAGGATCAGGCTGACGCCGAGACCCTTCCCCATGTCGCTCATCCACGAGCCGAACGACTGGGTCGTGAGGTTGAACTTGTGAGGGACGACGTAGTCCGCGTAGTACGTGAGCGGAAACTCGAGGATCGCCGACGCGACGAGGTAGAGGGCGAAGTAGATCATGGCCAGGACAAACGGCCGGCGCACCATACGGGCCGCGAGATCGCGCATGTGCTTCGACAGTCCCGTTGCCAGGAGGATGAGGAGCACGGCCACGTCGTAGATCCATTCCACGAAGTAGAGGGCCTCCTCGATGTAGCTGTGCTTCAGCATCTCCGGCGAGATCTTGACCTCGAACCGGCTCGCAGGCTTGGCAGCCGGCGCGGGCGCGGTCTGGGTCGCCGGCGCGGCGGCGGTTGTCGTCGCCTGCGCGTAAGAGGACGCCGTCATCGCCATCAGAAGGATGGCCCCGAAGAGAAGCGTGCGTTTCATGAACGACCTCCGATGGAGGTAGACGAACTCTACTGCGGGCTCACGATCGTCACATGTTGGGTGTCGTTGTTCGTGACCGAGACGAAGGCCCAGAACGGTGTGGAGTCGGTGCGGGATGCTTCGACGCGGTACGCACCCTCTGGAATCGAGGGGTACTTCGCGCGGAGGTCGCTGATCGAGGCGTAGCCGGCGTAGGTCGGGAATGCCGTGGAGACGTTGTCGGCGGCACGCGTGGCGAGGACGAGGTTGTCGGTGATCAACGGCGCATCAGCGCCGGGAGTGATGATGCGGATCGTCACCTTCGCCCCGATGTTGCCCGTCGGGTCATAGACGCGGAGGTTCGCGCGGGAGCGCGGGTTGAGCGGAACATCCGGCAGGTCGATCATGCCGGTCCTGAAGTCCCGTTCGCGCACGACCGGAATCTCCGTCCCGTCGGTCTGGAGCTGGCGCGAGATATCCGCGATCCGGAGCGAGAACGAGAGATCGCCGGCTCCGCCGCGCTGCGCGTAGAAGAGGTAGCCGGCGCGTAGGGCGTCGTGGCCGCCGCTGATGATGTCTTCCTTCCCCGCCGCGAAACCAGGGAAGGGACCGAGGCAACATCCGGGGCAGACGGTGATGCATTGAGGTAATCCGAGGAAGAATTCGACCAGGCGCGTCCCGTGATTGTGGACCCAGAGCTCCGACTCCCACGACGAGCCGTTCGCGCCGGGAAGGCGCTCGCCAACGGGGAAGATCGCCACCGGCACGAGCACGGCCTCGAAATTCTCGCGCCGCGGCGAGCCCTCGAATCCGGAGTATTGGTATGCCTTCGGCAATGTGATCCTGACGTTGGGTGGAAACTCGACCACGACATCAACCACTCCGCCGGTGGCGGCGTGAGGCGGCGTGATCGCTTCGACCGTCACGTCATCCACGAGATGCAGCGAGGCTGCAGGAGTGTCACCGAAGAACACGTTGAGATACGGAGGATCGGCGAGCGGATTCTCGTACTGTCCGTCGTAAAGCCGCAGCGTGACCTTGTCGCCTCCGCCGACAGAGCCGCCGCCCGGGCTGATCGTGATGAACGGAGTCGGGCAATCGGCCTGAAGCGCGAGCGGGTCGAATGCGATCGCGAGCGGGACGAGTGCGATCAGAATGGCGAGAATGCGCTGGGACACGGATCTTCCTCCCCTTCGGCGGGACTGGCCGGGACATGATACGCGGGGTCGGGTCGAAGCGTCCCACGCACGCCGTGCTGCGAGGACGCGGAGCTTGCGCGCGCCGACCCTGCGAGTGGTCAGTGGTCAGCAGACGACTGCGTGCCAAGTGGCCACGGCGCGTGGGGCGGAGCCGCGTCATATGGACTGCGGCGGCTTGCCGCCGCTTTTCGCGCCAAGGGCAGGTGCCGGACTGGTTACGCGGTTCGTGGCCGTGCGTGAGTGGGCTCTTGCTGCGCACGTGGTCATCGAAAGCGGCAGCAAGCCGCCGCAGTCCATATGGAGCTGCTCAGCAGCACCCGCTTCCCGGCAGATGCTGATGATCCGGCGTTGCAGCGAGGGCCACGAACGAGACCGGTTCGCCTCGCAACGCGCGCAGCCAGGCGCGCACGGAGGCCACAAGGATCACCGCCACGCACGTCATCAGCGTCGTTGTCAGGATCGTGTCGAGCCAGCCGGTGAAGGCCTTGGCTGGACTGGCGGTCAGCGGGAGGAAGTTGTCGAAGATCGAGCGCCATCCGGCGTAGAGCGTGGTCGAGGCTACGAAAGCAAGCGGCACCATCGTCGTCCACGCGTACCGCAACTTCCCGGCGTTCAGGATCACGCTCGTCCCGACGCAGAGCGCGACCGCCGCCAGAAGTTGGTTGGCGATGCCGAACATCGGCCAGATCTGCGAGATCGAGCCGGTGAGGATGAAGTACGACCAGGCTCCGACCACGAGCGTTGTCGAGATCAGCGTCCCGGGCAGCCAGCTCGTGCTCTCGAACGGCTTCCAGGCCTTGCCGAAGAACTCCTGGACCATGAAGCGCCCCACGCGCGTCCCGGTATCGATCGTGGTGAGGATGAAGAGAGCCTCGAACATGATCGCGAAGTGATACCAGTACGACATGAGATGGCTGAGGAACGGAACGCCTGCGAAGATCTGGGCGAAGCCGACGGCCAGCGATACGGCGCCGCCGGTGCGGCCGATGAGCGTCTCGCCGACGAGCTGCGAGAAATGCTGCAGGTTCACGGTGGACAGTCCCAGCTTCGCGAAGACCGCCGGTGGAACGTTGATGGCGTAGTAATCGCCGGGATGCAACGCGCAGACGGCGATGAGTGCGACCACTCCGACCAGCCCTTCGCACAGCATCGCGCCGTAGCCGATCATCCGCGTGTCGCTTTCCTTGTCGATCATCTTCGGCGTGGTGCCCGAGCCGACGAGCGCGTGGAAGCCGGAGATCGCACCGCAGGCGATGGTGATGAAGACGAAGGGATACAGCTTGCCGGGAATGATCGGGCCGCCACCGCCCACGAATTGCGAAAGCGCGGGGGCGTGGATCTGCGGCGCGACGATGATCGTGCCGATCACCAGCGCAGCGATCGTGCCGAGTTTCATGTACGACGAGAGGTAGTCGCGCGGGCAGAGGAGCATCCAGACCGGCAGCACCGAGGCGATGAAGCCGTACGCGGCGATGGCGAACGTGATCTGTGTGCGGGAGAGCGTGAAGATGGCCTCGAGTGGCGAGCCTGGGATCCAGCGTCCGGCGACCACGGCGGCGAGGACCGCCAGCGCGCCGAAGATAGAGCCGGTCCGGATCACGTTCGGCCCGGTCGACTTGTGGAGATAGAGGCCGACCACGAGCGCGATGGGGATGGTCATCGCGATCGTGAATGTTCCCCACGGCGATTCCGCGAGGGCGTTGACCACCGCGATGCCGAGGCCCGCGAGGGCGATGATCACGATGAAGAGGATCGCCAGCATCGCGGTCACACCTGCCAGCGGGCTGATCTCGGATCGCGCGATCTCGGCCAGCGATTTTCCTCCTCGGCGAACGGACGAGGCGAGGATCACGAAGTCATGCGTCGCGCCTGCGAAGACCACGCCGAACGCCAGCCACAACAGACCGGGCAGATAGCCGAACTGCGCCGCCAGCACCGGACCGATCAACGGGCCGGCGCCGGAGATCGCGGCGAAGTGGTGGCCGAAGAGAACCCATTTGTTCGTCGGCACGTAGTTGTGGCCATCCTCGAACCGGTGCGCCGGCGTCGGTCGTGCGTCGTCGAGGGCCATCACTTTTGCCGCAAGAAACGCGGAGTAGTAGCGATAGGCGATGGCGATCACCGCCAGAAAAAAGAGGATGAGGGGAAGCGCATTCATGGATGGGCTGGGATTATATCGACATCTCGTACCGCGCCTTCAGCGCAATCACGACTTCCGGATCGGCGGCCGTAGTCAGATCTCCCAGCGCCTTTCCCTCCGCGATATCGCGAAGAATACGGCGCATGATCTTGCCGCTACGCGTTCTCGGAAGGTCCGCGGCGATGACCACTTTGTCGGGCCGCGCCATGGCGCCGATCCTCTGCGCCACGTGCTCCTGGAGCTTCTGCTCGAAGTGCTTCGGATCGCTCTCCGCAGCACGCCGTTCGGACTCGTTCACAATGACGAACGCGACGATGCTCGTCCCTTTGGCCTCGTGGCTCACGCCGACGACGGCAGCCTCGGCGACGGAGTGGTGCCTGACCAGCGCCGACTCGATCTCCAGCGTCCCGATGCGGCGGCCGGCCACGTTGATCACGTCGTCCGCTCGCCCCAGGATCCAAAAATACCCTTCCTCGTCGCGCCTGGCGCGGTCTCCGGTCATGAACACGCCCGGCCATCGCGACCAGTATTGGCGCGCGTATCGATCGGGATCGCCCCAGATGCCGCGGACCATCGACGGCCAGGGACTGGTGATTGCCAGGTATCCGTCGCCGACCTCCACGCGATTCCCCTGATCGTCGACGATGTCCGCCTCGATGCCGGGGAACGATCGCGCCACAGAGCCGGGCTTCGCCGGCACGATACCCGGCAGGGGAGTGATCATGATCGCGCCAGCCTCGGTCTGCCACCAGGTGTCGACGATCGGGCAGCGTTCCGCGCCGATGTTCGTGTAATACCAGAGCCAGGCTTCCGCGCTGATCGGCTCGCCGACCGTACCGAGCAGCCGGAGCGACGTGAGATCGTGCTGCTGCGGAAGCTGTTCGCCCCATTGCATGAACGCTCGGATAAGCGTTGGCGTGGTGTAGAGAATCGTCACTTTATGCTTCTCGGTCAGCGACCACCAGCGGTCCCGCTCAGGCCAGTCGGCTGTTCCTTCGTAGAGGAAGACAGTGGCACCAGCAGTCAGCGGGCCGTACACGACGTACGAATGCCCGGTGATCCACGCGATGTCGTCGGTACACCAGAGGACGTCGTCGTCCTTCAAATCGAGGACCCATTTCGCCGTCGCCAGACATCCGGTGAGATAGCCACCTGTGCTGTGTACGATTCCCTTCGGCTTCCCGGTGGTACCCGAAGTGTAGAGCGTGAACAGCGTCTGTTCCGAGTCGACCCACACCGGCGGGCAGTCGTCGCGGGCGTTCGCGATCAGGTCGTGATACCAATAGTCGCGGCCCTCTCTCATGCCCGCGGAGTGCCCGGCGTCGCGCCGGACGACAACGACCGACTGGATCGACGGGCAGACGGCAACGGCCTCGTCGGAGATCATCTTCAGCGGGATGCACGAGCCTCCGCGGAAGCCGCCGGTTGCGGTGACGAGGATCTTCGCCTCGGCATCGCGGATGCGCTCGCGCAACGCCTCCGAGGAGAAGCCGCTGAAGACCACGCAATGAATCGCGCCGATACGCGCGCAGGCGAGCATGGCCACGACGGCCTCGGGGATCAGCGGCAGATAGATCGCGACGCGATCGCCGCTCTCGACGCCGAGAGTGTTCAGCGCATTCGCGAATCGCGACACCGCGGCGTGCAACTCGCGATACGTGTACGTGCGGACGTCACCCGGCTCGCCCTCCCACACGATCGCCTTCTTCTCCCCGCGTTTGTCGAGATGGCGATCGAGACAGTTGTGCGCTGCATTGAGGCGCCCGCCGACGAACCACTTCGCATTCGGCGGGGTCCAGTCGAGGATGCGGTTCCATTTCGTTTGCCAATCGAGCTGCTGCGCCCAGCTCGCCCAGAACGTCTCCCGTCCGCGCAGGGCCTTGGCCCAGACCGCGGGATCGTTGACATTCGCCGCTTTCCGGAAGGCATCGGAAGGCGGTATCTCGCGGGGCGAGATCGCCGAGGTCTCGATCACGGATTGGTTGCTGTCGTCCGGCATGAAGAGCTACTCCAAGGGCACGGATTCTAAGCTCACTTACTGAACCATCGAAAATGCCCGGTGATCTCGTACGCGAAGAGGACATCCTCCTCGCGGGTTCCGGCGCCGACGTTGTGGATGACGAGGTATCGCTGCGGCGTGGCGCGGCGGTCGCTGACGAGGCCGATGTGCGGCAGGCCGCCGAGGAGACGCCAGACCACGATGTCGCCCGGAAGGTAATCGGGACCGTTCTTGGTGACGCTGACGGCCTTGCCGCTGCGGCGGAGGAACACCTCGAGATTCGGAACGCGGCGATGATCGATGTTGGCGTCGGGTGCCGTGAGTCTCCACTTTCGCGGATAGGCGCTGAAGTGCTTGCGCATGTCGTCGTGGACCATCACCTGGAGGTCGAGCCCGGCCGCGCGAAAGGCGCGGACGATGACGTCGGCGCAGACTCCGGTGGTGACTGGCACGTCCCCGCCGGGATAGGCGATCTGATGATAGCGATTGTCATATCCATGGGTGACGCCGACCTGGGCCCGTGCGGCGCGGATCACGGTCGCGTTCTTCTGGGCATTTGTCTGCGCGGAGGCGGTGAGAGTGGCGAGTAGTGCGAGGCTGACTGAGACGTACTTGGCGATCATTGGGCCCGTATTCTCTGATACGTAATTGAAAATGGAAAATTGAAAGACATGGCGCCTCTTTTTCAATTTTCAATTTCTCAATTTTCAATTTCTCAATTTTCAATTTCGATTCACACCGTCCACTTCCACGGCCGGTTCGGGTCGCTGATCGGGCGGAAAGCATCCGGAAAATGCGTGATGTTGAAGCGGCGGCCGGTCCAGAAGAGCGAGACGACGTCGTAGCGAAGCTCGAGGATGTCAGGCGGTGGGAGCGAGCGGGCGTGATTCGCGACGAAGGCTCCGGCGAGCTTGACCATCTGAAGCTGCTTGCGCCGATCGACGGAATCGACTCCTTCGCCGGCGCCGAGGCTCTGGCGGGTCTTGACCTCGACGAAGACGACAAGACGTCCTCGGCGGACGATGAGATCGAGCTCGCCGCTGCCGGTGCGGAGGTTTCGCGCCAGAATGCGGAATCCGCGGAGGCGATAGAACCACGCCGCGCGGCGCTCGCCCATCTGTCCGAGGCGCCTCGTGGCGATCGATCGAGCGGCGAATGGATTCCACACGGCGGTTACTTCCGGTGGAAATGCCGCTCGATGTCGGGGTGCCGGATGTCGACGATGATCGGCCGGCCGTGCGGACAGGCGAATGGATTCGACGAATCGAGCAGCTCGCCGACCAGACGGGCCATCTCATCACCGCCGAGCGGTCTGTGGACTTTGATCGCTGCCTGGCACGAAAGAGAGGCGCAGATTCTCTCGCGAACGTGAACGAGATGCGGACCCCGCTCGTCCATCGAGGCATCGACGAGTTTCTTGAGGAAGCCTTCCACGCCGCCGCGAACGAGCTCGGGCGGCACCGCGGAGATCGCGAACGTGTTGCCGGAAAACCGCTCGATGTCGAATCCGATCGCCCGCATCTCCTCGGCATGCGACTCGAGAACGGCGCACTCCGCGACTCCGGTCTCGTAGAGGATCGGCGTGAGAAGCTGCTGCGACGACGGCTGTGCGGACTCGAGGCGGGCCCAATAGCGATCGTACAGGACGCGCTCGTGTGCCACGTGCTGATCGATGAGGCGGAGGCCTCCGGGCGTGTCGACAAGGATGTAGCTCAGCCGATACTGGCCGATGACGCGCCCCTGCAGATCGCCGAGGCTCGGCGTCCCCTCGTCCTGAACGGCGGCCGAGGTCTCGGCGGACGGGAGGATCGCCGTCCGTCCCTCCAGCGGCGGCTGCACGACTGCCTGGCGTTGAAACAGTGGCGTGTACTCGGGCGCGAATCGCGGTGCGTCATAACGGTGTGGCTCGATGAGCGAGGGCTGGGCGACGGGAACCGCGGATGCTGGCCGCTGCTGCGCTCCGGCGAGGCTCGGAGCGCCGAGCAGAGCGCCGCCTTCCTCCGCGCCGCCGAGGGCGCGCTTGATTCCCTGCTCCACGGCGACATGCACGGGGCCGGAATCGCGAAAGCGCACTTCAGTCTTCGCCGGATGCACGTTCACGTCGACGAGCTCGTTGGCGATGTCGAGAAACAGCACGATCGCGGGATGGCCATCGAAATCGAATGCGCCCGCGGCTTGACTTGCCGCGTGCGTGAGGACGCGGTCCTTCACCAGCCGCCCGTTCACGAAGAAGTACTGATTGCGCCGGCTGCCGAATCGCAGGCCTCGGGTGACGAATCCGGAGACGCGGCTGGCACCGGCGGCGGCTGAGTCGATCGGCGCGAGATGCCCATCCACCTCGTCGCCCAGAATCTGGAGGATGCGCTCGCGCACCGTTGCCACCGGCGGGAGGTCAAGCACGGTCCGGCCATTGTGGTCGAGGCGAAAGGCACGCGAGGGCAGCGGCAGCGCGTACGACGTGAGGATGGCCACGATCGAGCGGAACTCCGAGTCGGCGCTCTTGAGGAACTTGCGTCGGGCGGGCACGTTCTCGAATAGCTCGCGGACAACCACGGTCGTGCCGCGGTCGCGCGCGGCAGGGCGGACCGATTGGGCCCCGGTCAAGGGATCGATCTCGACGGACACGGCGCTGTCGCCCGCGCCGTCCCACGTGGTCAGACTGAAACGCGAGACGCTGGCGATCGACGGGAGAGCCTCGCCGCGAAACCCGAGGGTCCTGACGGAAACGAGGTCCTCGAAATCACGGATCTTCGAGGTCGCGTGGCGCTCGAGCGCGAGAAGCGCGTCTTCCCGCGACATACCGCAGCCGTTGTCGCGGACCTCGATGAGCTTCTTGCCACCGTTCTCGAGAATGACGTCGATCACGGTGGCCCCGGCGTCGATGGCGTTCTCGACCAACTCCTTGACGACGGACGCGGGACGCTCGACGACCTCTCCCGCCGCGATCTGATTCACGAGCTCGGAGGGGAGGACCCGGACTGGGGGCATTAGGCAAGAGTACCGTAAGGCAGGTCGCGGCGCGAGGGCGGGACGGCCGCGCTCCTACCGAATCGTGCGGATGCCGAACAGGACCTTGGTCCCGTGAATGTCGTCCGGCGCGCGGACGGGATGCGAAACGACGATGCTGAGAAGGACCTCGATGTCGCGTACTGTGAACGCAGTCTCCGCTCCGAGGCCACAGTGGACCGCGAGGCTGTCGCTCCTGGCCAGCGTCGAGTAGTCGTAGCTCGCGGCGCCGGCGCCGACGTATCCGACGCCATAGAGCGTGTTCCAGTGAAGCCATCCGGTGGTGTAGTCGCGATTGCGGAAGATGGGCACGAACACCTCGTTCGTGAGGTGGAGCTCCTGCGTTCCCTCGGCTCTTGTATCGGAGGGCACGCCCTTGAGCGCGTCCCGACCTCCGAGCTTGAATAACTCGGTCTCGGGGATGCTATAGCGCTCAAAGGACGGAAATTCAGGACCACGTATTGTCTGCTTGGTTAGAAACGAGCCGATGTGGAAGCGAGTAATAAAGAATGACTCCGGCGTCAGATTGGTTCGCCGCACAGCCTCGGCTTCGAGCTTGGTGTACTGGTAGTCTCCCTCGGAGATGCGCGCCGATTCCGTAACGGCCGCGGCAACGCTGAATCTCGTGCCTGCGTCGCGGAATGCTGTCAGCACGGGCGTGATCCGGCCTCGCGATTCTCCGACGATCCCGTTCAACCGCTCATCGAACTGCGAGCCAAACTGATAGCCGGCCTTTGTGTAGATGTTGCTCTTCTTATTGTCGACCTGCGTCAGATCGCCGAATGTGTAATGGTCGTCTTGAAGGAGAAAGTAATAGCGCCGGCTGAAATCACGCGGCAGCTCGAACAGCACGAGCCCGCCCCGGACGCGTTGGAATTGAACGCTGCTGCTGCTTCCGAGGTTGGGAAACTCGATCGTGTCGAACAAACCGATCTTGTACGTGTAATTGTGAGCGTAGTACTTGTAGCGCAGAAAAGCGCTTATATCGCCGGTGACGAACCGATAGTCGATTTGGCTCTCGAATAGGACGTTTCGGATGAGCTTCCGGAGACGTATGCTGGCCTGGCCTTCCGGTAGGTAGAGGTTGACGTACGGAAACGAGTCTTTGCGATTGTCTTCCGGATTCAGAAGGCGTGCGAGAAACGACCGTTGCTCGGGCGGTGGCGCGGGAGCCGGAGTCGACGGAGGCGCAGGCGTC
>DASQGS010000162.1:0-1695 GCA_035632455.1 Thermoanaerobaculia bacterium
CGCCGCGCCATCGATTGCGCCTTCTGATAAAGCGGAATCAGATTCGGATGTTTCACGCGGTATGTCCCGAGCATCTGGTTCACGAGCAGGAGGGAGTCGGAGATGATCTCGACCTCGGCCGCGCCCTCGCGTGCCGCGACCGCCAGCGCTTCGATCAACCCGGCGTACTCAGCGACGTTGTTCGTCGTCGTGCCGAGGAAGCCGGCGATCTCGATCGTCTCCCCGGAATCGGTGGTCATGAACACGCCGAAGCCGGCCGGACCGGGATTGCCGCGCGAGGCACCGTCAACATGCGCCTTGATCTTCAGGATGTCGGGCTCTCCGGATAGAGAATGCGGCTGCAATTCTCGCAGTGGACCAGCTCCCCGCGCTTTAATTGCTGGGCCACCTGCGGACGGATGCGGTTGCGGCAAGCGCCGCACGCATCGCTGACGACGCGGGCGACCGCGATACTCTGGCGCTGCTTGTAGATGCGATGGAACTCCCGCTTGAGGCGCGCGTCGATGCCGTCCTCGAGGGCAGTGGCGCGACGCCGGAGGTCCTCTGCCTCCTGGCGCAGATCGCCGAGCGAGTGCTGCCACGATTCATGGGCCTCGTTATGACGGCCCTCGAGAGCCTCGTGCGCGGCCCGCCTGCCGTCGAGCTGGGCCTGCAAACCTTCGACCTCGGTCATGGTCTTCAGCAGCGATTCCTCGAGATCCTTGACGTGCTTGCGGCTGGCGTCGATCTCCTTCCAGGCGGCCGCGTACTGCTGCTGATTTTTCACCTGCATGAGCTGGCCCTGGTATTTCTTGAGCAGCTCCTGTTGCTCGGCGAGCTCGCCATCGACGCGGCGGCGCTCTTTGCCGAGCCTCTCGATCGACTCGGTCAGTTTCGCCATCTCTTCATTCGCCGCCTCGTATTCGCGCTCGATCTCGGCGAACGACTCCGGTTTGGCCAGCAGCAGTCGTTCGTGCTCCTCGATCTGCGAGAGCATGGATTGCAATTCCCAAAGCTTTTCAACATCCGAATTCAACATGACCTCCATGAAAGAAAAAGGGCGTTCCCTCGTCGGAACGCCCTGGCAGAAGTCTGCGGGTCGTGGCGGATGGGACTACCGAGTCGGGCCCGCTCCGCCGCATGAAGAGCAGCGTTGCGCGCACTCCTGCCGGAAGCGAGGCCAAGCCTGACACTCCCTGCGGGGTGAGGACGCCGTGCGCTTCGATGTCGCGGAGATGATGAGATCGCCTGCATGCCTTGCTGGTGGGTCCACCAGGATTCGAACCTGGGACCTGCCGGTTATGAGCCGGTAGCTCTAACCGCTGAGCTATGGACCCGGACTGGGGATTCTAGCACGGGGAAACCGGCGGCCCGGGTGAACGAATTGCAGCGATCAGACGGATCGGTCCGATCCGTCTGATGCCTCGTCTCTACCGCAGCTCGACCTTATCCCCGATGTGCATCGCATACCGCATGCGGAGAATGCGGGCCGTCGCCGTGTGGCTCTCAGCGGTCAGCACTCCGATCTCGCCCAGGACCTGGCGAGGAGAGCCGGGAAGCGGGCTTTCGCGATAAACCACGAGGAAGTCGCCGGGCTGGATCTGATCTTCCCGTCCCAGCGTGATCTCGACGAGGTTGCCGTCGCCGAGCGCGAGATCCCATTCCTGCGAGTTCACGATGAATCCCGAGGCCTTGCCGCTCGCGGGATCGCAAACA
>DASQGS010000163.1:0-7880 GCA_035632455.1 Thermoanaerobaculia bacterium
CCAGGCGGACAAGGTCCATCATCGCCGGAGTCTCCGTGCCGTCGGGGTGCATGCCGAACATCACGCTGCCGATCTCGCAGCCGCGGATGCCGGACTCGACGTAGAGAGCATTGACCAGCGCGATGCCGGGATATTGCAGCGGCGGGATATGCGGGGCGAAGGCGCGGGCGTCGATGTAGACCGCGTGGCCGCCGGGCGGCTGGACGATCGGGACGCCCGCATTCTCGAGCTTCTCGGCGAGATACTCGATCGAGCGGATGCGATACCGGAGATACGGCTCCTCGACGACTTCTTCGAGCCCGCGGGCGATAGCTTCGAGATCGTAGCCCGCGAGGCCGCCGTAAGTCGGGAATCCTTCGGTCAGGATGAGCAGGTTGCGGCACTTCTCGGCCAGCATGCCGTCGTTCAGCGCGAGGAATCCGCCGATGTTCGAGAGGCCGTCCTTCTTCGCCGACATCGTGCAGCCGTCGGCGAGGGCGAACATTTTCTGAGCGATGGCTTTCGGCGTCATGTCGCTCTCGCCCGCCTCGCGGGTCTTGATGAACCAGGCGTTCTCGGCGAAGCGGCAGGCGTCGAGGAACAGTGGTTTGCCGTAGCGATCGCAGAGCGAGCGCACGGCGCGGAGGTTCTCGAGCGATACCGGCTGGCCGCCGCCCGAGTTGTTCGTCACAGTGACCATCACCAGCCGCACGCGATCGCCTTCGTTCTCCAGCACCGACTGGAGTCCCGGCAGATGCATGTTGCCTTTGAACGGGTGGTGGAAAGACGGCAGCCGTCCCTCGGGGATGACGAGATCGCGCGCTTCCGCTCCCTCGATCTCGATATTCGCCCGCGTCGTATCGAAGTGGATGTTGTTGAGCACGAGGTCGCCCGGCTGGAGCAGCGAGTGAAACAGGATGCGCTCGGCGGCGCGGCCCTGGTGGGTGGGGATGATGTGCGCGAAGCCGGTGAGGTCGCGGACGACGTCGCGGAATCGGTAGAACGACCGGCCGCCGGCGTACGACTCGTCGCCCTGCATGATCGCCGCCCACTGCGCCGCGGACATCGCGCCGGTGCCCGAGTCGGTCAGCAGATCGATCAGGACATCCTGGGCGTGCAATTGGAAGACGTTGTAGCTCGCCTCGCGAAGCGCGTGCTCGCGCTGCTCCCGCGTCGTGAACTTGATGGCTTCGACTGACTTGATCCGAAATGGCTCGATGATGACCGGCATGGCCTGTGACCTCCGCCGAATGGTTTGACTCCATTAAGCAGGTGCGGGACGAAAAGCGGCCATGCCCTCTGTCACGAAAAGACGTGATCCGCGGCCGGTCGCGCGAGCGGCGCGATCACGCCGATCGGTTGTGGCATACTCCGCCGAAAGGGGAGGCTGTGATGAGACGAAATCGTCTGCTGCTGTTGACCGCGCTCGTGATGGCGTTTCTGCTGACCGGTTGCTTTGATATCGAACAATCCCTGGTGCTCAACAAGGACATGTCCGGGAAAGCCGGATTCCGGATGGCCATCGACTTCGAGCCCATGGTGCTCACCATGCTGCAGGTGTCGCGCTCGATGGAGGGGAAGAAGGGCCCGCCGTCCGCCGACGAGATCGCCGCCGCCAAGAAGGACTTCCTGGAAAAGTCGAAAGAGAAGCCACAGGAAGATCCCATGGCCGACCGCAAGTCTATCGAGGAGAAGCTGCCGAAGGGCATCACCCTCGTTGACGCCAGCGCGAAACAGGACGGGATGAAGATCACCACGAAGGTCGTGTTCGGATTCACCGACCCCTCGAAGCTGGCGCTGATCAACATGCCCAGCAAGAAGGGCGAGAACCCGAGCGACAAGAGCGTGATCGACAAGCCGTTCGACAGCCTTGTGATCAAGGATGAGGGCGACACGATCCTCATCACCAGCAAGCCCGCCGATCCGATGAAGGGCGTCAAGGAAAATACGAAGGAAGCCGGCCCCGGCGGCGGCCCCGGCGGCGGCGACAACAAGGAAATGGAAGAGATGATCAAGAATGCGATGAAGGGTCTCCGCGTCGCATTCCGCATCGAAGCGCCGTTCAAGGTCGTCGAGAGCAACGCCACGCGCAAGGACGGCAAGGCGCTGCTGTGGGAGTACAACCTCGATTCATTCGAGAAGATGCAGAAGGAAGGGAAGCTCGACGACCTGAAGGTGATGGTGCGATACAAGAAGTAGTGGCAACCACGTCATCCTGAGCCGCCCATTCGACTCGCTCCGCTCGCTCAGGGCAGGCTACGACGGCGAAGGATCTTCTTGGATTGATCGTGATTCTCGCAAGGAGATCCTTCGCCGGGCTCCACCCTCTTTAGTGAACAACGCTCTGATCTCCTTGCGAGGATCATGACCCTGCCAAGGAGATCCTTCGCCGTCTACGCGGCTCAGGATGACGTTGGTCATTCTCCTCACTTCACCATTTGCAACCTTCCTCCCGCCCATACCGCGACACCTGTGGGGGAGACGGCCCAGGCGTTGGGTGGGACGTCCTTCATCAGCACGCTGCTTTCCTTCTTCGTGAATCGATAGAGCGTGCCGCTGCTGGTGTCGTAGGCGATCGAGCTTGAGCCCGCGATGGCGACGCGATCGACGCCGGTGGGAAACTCCGAGGCTCGCCCTTTGAACACGCCGACGCCGAGGACGCCGGCGAGGAAGCCGTGGCCGACGGCGGCCTTCGTCGATTGCGGCGCTTCGATCGTCCACACGCGCTTCGCCGCGGGATCGGCGACCGCGAAGGTCAGCGCCGAGAGTGCCGTCGGTCCGGACACAACCGCGATAGCCATCGGCATGTTGCCGGCGTTGACCTGTCCCTCGACGGTCATACTGGCGAGCGACACGCGCGCGATCTGCGCGTCGTGCGGATAGAGCAGGTAAGCGTTTCCGCGCGCGACGATGCAGTCGGAGGCGTGCGGCCGCACGGTCGCCGTTCGCAACGTCGCGAACGGCGCGGTGCCGATCTCCACGAGCACGCCATCGCCGCGGCTGTAGACATAGAGGCGATCCCCCGCGGCGCGCAGAAAGATGGTGTCGACGGGCACCTGCAGCGCCGCCTTTGCGCCGCCGATTGTGACTCGCTCGACGAGGCGCGCATCGCGGTCGAGGACGAAGAGCGCGTCGCCGAGAAACGCCGCGTCGACCGGCGTCTCGCCCGTGCGCACCAGCGTCGAGGTGTGAGTGCCGAGGTCGACGATGCGGAGTTGGTTGTTGAGAGGATCGAGCACCGCCGCACGCTTGCCGTCATCCGCGACGACGATCTTCGTCGGATGATCGACGCCCGGCGTGGACCAGAGCGCTTGGCCGTCGCGGTCCGCGAGCTCGATTGTGGCCCGTTCGCCTTGGGCCACGAGAAAACCATCCGAGGTGGCAACGATCGATACCACCGCATCGCCGGCCGAGGCCGAAGACGCGAGGCAAACGACCGCGAGGATCGCGAAGAATCGCTTCATGGTAGCCGCTCCAGCCGCAGCGGCTCGATGAGAAGTTGATCCGCGCCGCCGTGCTGCGTCGCGCCGAGGATGCGGTAGGTGAGCCAGAGCCGCGTGTCCGGTGCAAACGCGCCCTGAAACGCCGTCGGCTGCGCGAAGCGGAACGGCGCGCCGTCGATCGTGCCGGCCTCGAAGATCGTCTGGCCCGGCGGCGCCGTACCGTCGTGCGCCGTCAACGTCGCGACGCTGGAGAACGTCATCGCATCGATCGCCGTGCGCTGCTCCGGCGCGAGCTTGTTCGCCGCGAACAGAACGGTCACGGCGCGAAGATCATGAGGGCTCGGGTTGAGGAACGGCGAGGCTGGCGCGGTGCTACCGGGACGGATGAACGATGGAGGAGCATCCTTGGCCGCTGCCGCGAGCTGCTTCTCGATGTCGTGTCGCAGCTCCCCGTCGCGCACGCTCGCAAGGCGCTGGCGCGCGCGTTCGGGCTCGCCGAGGGAGATGTCAGCCTCAGCGGCGAGCGATTGCAGCGTGTCGTTCGACGGAAACTTCGCGATCAGGCCATCGAGGGTCTGGCGCGCGCCGCGCTGTTCCCCGCGCATGATCTGCCGCAGCGCAAGGCGCATCTGCCCTCCGGAGCTCGAGACGTCGATCTCGCTGGTGCCGTGGCCATCCGCGAGCCAGGCGCGATAGTCGGACACGAGCGAGATCGCGAATGGATTGGCGTCGAAGGCGTCGGCGAAGAACCGCTCGCGCTCCTCGCTGCTCGGTGCGAGGCGCGCCAGCGCCGCGAGCGCCGTCGAATCGTCGGTTCGTCCTTCGAGCACGCGGCGAAACTCGGCCCGGGCCTTTTCTGTCTCGCCGCGCGCCTCGTACAGCGCCGCGAGGCGGAGTTGCGCGCGATTGAGCAACGAGCGATATCCCTCCTCCGGGCCGCGCGAGGTTGAGTATGTCTCGAACGATTCCTTGCGCGCGATGTCCTTGCGCAGCGAGGCGAAGGCATCGGATCGAAGGGATTCGAGGATCTCGCGAAGGAGCTCCTCGGCCTCGGATGCTGAAGCGGGAGCGTCGCCGTCGATCAGCGCCGCGGCTAGCGCGTATTGATAGATCGCGAGGTCGAGACGTTTCGACGTGGAGACCGAGGCGGCGAGATCGACCTTCGCGATCGCTACCGCGTTCCGGCTGGCGCTGACGGCCTTCGCCGATCTGCCGGCCTGCCCGAGGGTTGATGAGATTAGATTCCACGTGCGCGCGGAATCGCTGGCATAGCGGATCGCCTCTTCGGACAAGTCGAAGGCCGCGCCGTCGTTGCCGAGCTTGCTTTCCGCGAGCCCAGCCCACGCCGTTGCTTGCGCGTAGCGCGCGAGCGCGGAGACGCGCCGCGCCTCGGTGCGCTCGCTCTGCGCGATCTCACGCGCCTTCGCATACTCGCGCCGCGCGAGCGAGGTCTCGTTGCGTCCGAGCCGCAGATCCCCGAGGTTCAAATGCCCGGAGAGTTGGGCACTGAAATCGCGCGACTCGGCGACCTGCTTCTCCATCGCCGCAATCTCGAAATCGGATGCGAGACGCGAAGGTTGGGCGAGAAGGGAGGAGGTGGCGAGGAGGAGGAGGCCGAACGAAACGACTCGTTCAAGGCCCGCCGCCGAAGGCGGCACAGGTATGTAGCCCCCGGCTTCAGCCGGGGATCGCAGACGGCAGACGTTAACCCTCTCCCGGCGGGAGAGGGTCGCCGCGGAGCGGCGGGGTGAGGGGACGCCCTCGTGCCACTTGCTCCACCCTCGCGAGATCATCGTCGCTTTGACTGCACGCTTCGCGCGGGGTCCCCTCACCTGCGCTTCGCACACTCTCCCGGCGGGAGAGGGCTTCTTGATGGCGCGATCGTGGTTGATCAACGAGGCGAGTCGTTCAAGTGATGTCGTCGCGAGCGAGGCAAGGCCGTTCCTCATTGCAGACCGCAAACCGGCGATGCGACCAACGTCATTTCACGGACGCTGTTCCATCTCGGACACATCCGGCTTCGTTTCGCTCCCTTGCGCGAAGAGGCGAGCGACAGACGGACGGTTGAGTAGTACGAAGGTGCAGACGCCGACGACTGTGCCCCATGGTACGGAAAGGCAACTGACTCCTGCAACGATCTGGCAGAACAGCGGCGAGCGGCGCTTTGCGATGCAGCGGCCTACGCGCCATTTCAGAAGGGCGAGCGAAACGCCGACGACGAAAATCACCGTGCCGACTCCGGTGAACACGTAGATCATGAACGCTGGTGGAGCCTGGCTGGGGTTGTGCGGCGAGTGCCGGATCGCGGTTGCGAACACGATCCCGAGGCAAATGTACATGAGCCCGAAGAGTGAGAAGAACCCCGTCGTCGCCGCGCTGATGTAATAGCCGATCGACAGGAGCTTCAACTGCTCATCGTCCTTGATGCTTTGTCGTACGTCGTCTTCCATGGCGCCTACCTATGCCAGCATACGCCTCATTCTTCCGACCTTAGTCCGCGATACCATTCCCTCATGCAAAAACTCGTCCTGTTCAGTTCCCTCCTCTTCATTGGCTCGTCTGCTCTTGCTCAGGACATCGTCATTCGCGCCGGCCGGGTGATCGACGGCCGCGGGGAGGTCTACAAGAACGCCGCGGTCGTGGTGCGCGGATCGAAGATCGCGAGCGTCGAGACCGATCCTGCTGCGATCAAGCGCGTCGACTACGACCTCGGCAACGCGACGCTCATGCCCGGCGGAATCGATACGCACGTCCACATCGCCTGGCACTTCGATCCCGACGGCCGGAGCCACGACGACGAGGATCGCGGCGAGACGCCGGCGCAGACCGTGCTGTTCGCGGCCGAGAATGCATACCGCACGCTGATGGGCGGCATCACCACCGTGCAATCGCTCGGTGCGCCGGCCGACAAGGACCTTCGCGATGCCATCGCCCGCGGCGTACTGCCGGGCCCGCGCATCCTCACCGCCGTCGATCCGATCTATGACGCCAAGCTGACGCCGGATCAACTGCGCGAGCACGTCCGCAAGCTGGCCGCCGAGCATGCCGACGTGGTCAAGATCTTCGCCTCGGAGAGCATCCGCAACGGCGGCGCGCCGACGATGACGCAGGAGCAGCTCGACGCCATCTGCGGCGAGGCCAAGGCACAGCATCTCCGCGCCGCCGTCCATGCCCATGGACCGGAGAGCGTGCGCCGCGCCGTGCTCGCCGGCTGCACGTCGATCGAGCACGGCGCGTTGATCGACCAGGCCACGCTCGATCTCATGGCCGCGCACGGTACGTATTTCGATCCGAATATCGACCTCGTGTTCCGCAATTACTTCGAGAACAAAGCGCATTTCCTCGGGATCGGCAATTACACGGCCGAGGGATTCGCACAGATGGAGAAGGCAGTGCCGAAGGCGCTGAATGTCTTTCAATTGGGACTCAAGACCAAAGGGTTGAAGATGGTCTTCGGCACCGATGCCGTCGCCGGATCGCACGGGCGGAATTTCCAGGAGCTGATCTATCGCGTTCGCGTCGGTGGGCAGGAGCCGATGGCAGCGATCATCTCGGCGACGTCGTTGGCCGCGGAATCGCTCGGCCTCGGCGACGTAACGGGCACGATCGCGCCGGGCTTCGCGGCCGACATCATCGCCGTCGACGGCGACCCGCTCCATGACATAAGCGCCCTCAATCACGTCCGCTTTGTCATGAAAGGCGGAGTGGTGTACAAAGATTAGTCATGGACACCATAAGAGTTGGCATCCTCGGATCAGGTGATGTAGGCAAAGCGCTGGCGCGCGGATTCATCTCCCTCGGACACTCGGTCAAGATCGGTTCGCGCGAGCCGGCGAAGCTGAGCGAGTGGGCCGCGGCCGCCGGCGATCGCGCATCGGCCGGGACATTCGAGGAGGCCGCAAAATTCGGCGACGTCCTGGTTCTGGCCACGCTCGGCACCGGAACGCTGCCTGCCCTCGACCTCGCCGGCCCCGACAATGCCGCGGGCAAGGTCGTCATCGACGCCACGAATCCGCTGGCCTTCGAGCCAGGCAAGCTGCCCGGCCTCTACGTCGGGCACACCGACTCCCTCGGCGAACAGGTTCAGAGCAAGATCCCCAAGGCCCGTGTGGTCAAGGCTTACAACACCGTCGGAAATGCACTGATGGTTAACCCGCAGCTTCCTGGCGGCAGGCCCGACATGTTCATCTGCGGCAACGACACCGAGGCCAAGAAACTCGTGAGCCAGATCTGCGAGGCCTTCGGCTGGGGCGTGATCGACCTCGGCGGCATCGAATGCTCGCGCTACCTCGAGCCGATGTGCCTTGTCTGGGTGCTCCACGGCATCAACTCCGGGTCGTGGACCCACGCATTCAAGCTGCTGCGGAAGTAATCGTGGGGGCGCATTGCTGACCACCCCTGAAGTTTGCACACGTGGCAAGTCGTAGGGCCCAGCTGCGCTGGGCCCTACCGGCCTAC
>DASQGS010000164.1:0-4694 GCA_035632455.1 Thermoanaerobaculia bacterium
CATCAAGACCGATCACGAGGTCCTGACCAACGATCATTTGTCGCTCCGCTACAACCGCCAGACATTCACGGGCGGCAATTTCGAGAACGGCAATTCCAGCAATGCTCTTCAACATACCGGCGACTCGCTCGTCCATACCGATACGTTTTCGCTCGTGAACTCCAACGTTTTCACGAGCTCAATCTTCAACGAGGTTCGCGCTCAGTGGGCGAAAGACAGCGAGCCAGGCAAAGCGAACAGCACCGACCCCGAGGCCCAGGTCAACGATAGCGGCATCCGAATCCTCAACATCGGCAGCAACACCTTCAGCCCGCGTGAAACCACGATCCGCCGCAAACAGATCGCCGACACGCTCACGTACATTTGGGGCTCCCACTCGATCAAGGGCGGCTTCGACGTCAACCAGGACAAGATCCTCAATTTCTTCCCGGGCAATTTCTTCGGATCATATTCGTTCAGCAGTCTCGCCAATTTCTCCAAAGGCATCGCGTCGAGCTATCTTCAAGCCTTTCCCGGACCCGGCACGACCGGCGGAACGACGCATCCCGATATGACCGAGTATGCGGTCTTCGTCCACGACGAATGGCGCGTTACTCCGAACATTACCGTCAATGCCGGTCTGCGTTACGACTTCCAGGACGTTGCACAGCCGACGGTCCACAACCCCGACGCGCAGCTCGCGGCGGCCGGTCTCGATACCGCGAAGATCCCGCAGGACAAGAACGAGATCGGTCCGCGCCTGGGCATCGCCTGGACCCCGAGCGGCGCCAGCCGCACCGTGGTTCGCGGCGGCTATGGCATCTTCTACGGCCGCACGCCGTCGATCATGGTCGGCACCGCGCACTCGAACAACGGCATCAACGTCCAGACCATCAGCTTCACAGGCAGCCTCATTCCACAATATCCCAACGTCTTCTCGTCGCTTCCCACCGGCGTGACGCTGCCGAAGCCGACGATCTTCGTTTTCGCCCCGAACTTCAAGAACCCGAAAGTGCAGCAGGCCAGCCTCGGTGTCGAGCAAGGATTGACCAGCGACCTCACGTTCGGCGTGACCTACCAGTGGGTCAAGGGCAGCGACCTTCCTCGCACCACCGACATCAACGTCGGCGCCTCCACCACCGTGACCACTCCCGTGATCGACGGCCTGACTGGCGCGTCGCTCGGCAATGCCACGTATAAGCAATACTCGAGCGTTCGGCCATTTACGAATTTCGCGCGAATTCTCGAGTTCCAGAGCAGCGCCCATTCGCAGTACAACGGCGTAACGCTCGATTTCCAGAAGCGCTTCTCCAATAACTGGCAGGCCCGTCTGGCTTATACGTACTCCAAGGTCAAAGACGATCGTCCCGATGCCACCGCGGTCGTGCCCGGCACAGACGATCCGAAGTACGCGCAGGATCCTCTCGACCTCGGCGCCGATTACGCGCCCGGCGACAATGACGTGCGCCACCGTTTGGTGCTCAGCGGCGTTTGGAGTCTCGACGCTTATGCGCAGAACATCAAGGGCACAGTGCTTCACGCGCTGCTCTCCGGCTGGTCGGTCAGCGGCATCGCAGCTTACCAAAGCGGCCAGCCGTACACGGCGTTGGTCAATGCCGACCTCAACAACGACGGAAACAACCGTAATGACCGCGCTCCCGGCTTCGCCCGCAACAGTTTCAATTTGCCGAGCCAGGTTTCGATCGATCCTCGAATCACGCGCGACATCCACGTGTTTAATTCGATCAAGCTCCAGCTCATCGCCGAGGCGTTCAACGTCACCAACCGCAGCAACGTGAATGGCGTGCGGACAACGTATTACACCCTTGACACGAAGAACAATGTGCTCATCAAACAGAGCAACCCGGTCACCGGTTTCGGCACGCCCTCTTCGTCCAACGGCCCCCGTATCATGCAGCTCGCGGCGAAGATCTCGTTCTAATCTGCGGAATTTACGAATCCAAACGACGGCGCGAGGGAGCGGTCCCTCGCGCCGTTTCTGTTTTCGGGGCGTGGCGTCGACGTCATCCTGAGGCGGCGACACTCCGAAGGGTCGCTGGACTTGCGTGATTTCCAGCGCCTCTCGCGGGGCGCCACCAACATTTTGATCGCTACCGCTGACCGGTGGCAGCGTCTCCGCGCTGCCACCGGCTATTCGCCGTCGCGCCTCCGGCGCGATCTGATCTTCATGATTCCTGTGATGATGACGGTTGGGCTCGTTCTCAGAACCGGCGCCCCGCCGACCGCCTGCCTCAGGATGACACTGCTCATCCATCACTGACGTTACAATGCGCGCGCAAAGGAGATCGGGTGCAGGACATCGACATCGCCATGGAAGCGGCCCGCCACGGTGCGGGCGTGCTGTTGAAGTATTGGGAGAAGATCGGCAAGGAGGATGCCGATCTCAAGGCCCGCAATGACTGGGTCTCGAACGCCGACCGCGAGAGCGAGACCGCGATCAGGCGCTGCATCGCCGCCAGCTTTCCGTCCGACCGCATTCTCGGCGAGGAGAGCGGCATGTCCTCCGGCGAGCGCGACAACGGGCGAACGTGGATCGTCGACCCGCTCGACGGCACATCGAACTACCTCCAGCATTTCCCGGTCTGGTCGATCTCCATCGCCCTCAAGCGCGGCGACGAGCTCGTTGCCGGGCTGATCTACGAGCCGCTCCGCGACATCTTCTACACTGCCGAGCTCGGCGGTGGGGCGTTCCGCAACCGCGAGCGCCTGCGAGTCTCGTCGCAGCGGAGCGTCGAGGGATCGTTTCTCGCGACCGGCTTTCCGTTCCGCGCACAACAATTCGTCGGCATCTACTGTCAGATTTTTCAGGATTTGATCCGCATAGCCAAGGGTGTGCGGCGCGCCGGATCGGCGGCGCTCGACCTCGCATACACAGCGGCCGGAACCTTCGACGGCTTCTTCGAGCTGGACCTCGCGCCATGGGACGTCGCCGCGGGTGCGCTGATCGTTCGCGAGGCCGGCGGCATCGTCACCGACTTTTCGGGCGGCAACCGGTGGCTCGAGCGTGGCAATATCGTCGGTGCTGCGCCGCGTGTCCATGAAGATCTCATCCGGATGATCGGCCGCTACGCCAGCGAGGACCAACTCGACCGAGGTGCGCCGGACCGCATCTTCGTGCCCGATCTCGCGAGCTGATGGCGACGGAGCTGCCGCGCGGTTTCTATTTGCAGGACACGGTGGCCGTAGCGCGAGCCCTGCTCGGCTGCGTGCTCTGGCGCCGCCTTGGCGGCGAGTTGCTCGCCGCGCGCGTCGTCGAGACCGAGGCCTACCTCGGAGCCAACGACCTCGCCAGCCACGCCCGCAAAGGCCTTCGCTCCGCGCGCAACGAGTCGATGTACCTTGCCGGCGGCCACGCGTACGTCTATTTCACCTACGGAATGCACTACTGCCTGAACGTCGTCACGCAGGAAGAAGACATCGCCGAGGCTGTGCTTCTACGCGCGGCACAACCGCTGCGCGGAATCGACTCGATGAAGACGCGACGGCCGAAGGCGAAGCGCGAGCACGATCTCATGAACGGCCCCGGCAAGCTCTGCATGGCCCTCGGCATCGACCGGGAGCTCGACGGCGAACGACTCGACGGCAGCAGGCTCTGGATCACTGCCCGCGACATCAACGTCGCCGCGGACGACGTCGCCGTGACAAGACGGATCGGTATCGACAACAGCGGCGAGGCGGCACACTGGCCGTTGCGGTTTTTGTTGAAGGGGAATTGGTATGTGTCGGGTGGCGGTGGCGGCTAGCTGGTTCGAAGATCGGACCGAATCGGACGGATCGGACCGATCTTTCCGAGGAAACGACACAACCTACGCGCCCCACTTCTTCAACAGCACTTTCGCGTCGTCCTGCGCCGCCGCCTGTTCGACCTCGTAGTTCGGATCATTCGGCGTGCTGACGACGTCTTTCAGAATCTTGATTGCCTCCGGCTTCTTGTCGCCGTCGTTGGCGACCATCGCTTCGGCAAGAAACACCTTCGTGATCTTGTTCGTCGGGTCGAGCTTCAGCGACTCGCTGAGGAACTTGACCGCCTCCTTCGACGACGCCCAACCGGTGATGAACGGGATGCGCGGGGTCTGGTCGTGGAGACGTCCTAGGACGCGGGCGGGGCCACCACCCTCGAGCTTCGGATCGATCAGCATGGCGATGGTGGCATCGCGCCGGATCACGTCCGCGGCTCCCTGGCGCGCCGCCGCGAGCTTGCCGAAGGCGAGGGCCCACTCGCCCCAATTCACGGAGTGCCAGAAGAACACCTCGCCTGCACCCGGAATCGCCGCCGCGGCCTCGGCCACGTGCTTCTCGCTTCCCTTCGACGAACTGACACCCTTCGGCGCAAGCAGCTTGTCGATGATCGCGATCGTTTCCTCGCCCGCCTTCTTCGCCCGATCGTAGAGCGCCTTCTTCTCCTCGCTCGTCGTCAGGACATATGCACCCTTGAATCGGAACGCGCGCAGCAGTTTCCAGCGCGCCTCGATATCATTCGGACTCGCAGATACGGCCTTCTGGTACGCCGCAATCGCGGCGTCGATGCGGGCCGCCTTCGCCCGCCCACTCTGGTGACCCTCGGCCCGCAACTCATACTGGTGATCGCCTTCGGCGACCTGGGCCTGCAGCGCCAGTGCAAAAAGCGTCATGAATCCAACGGCGATGATGGTGATCTTTCGCATTGAGATTCCTCGTATTCTACCTGAGCCCAC
>DASQGS010000165.1:0-11736 GCA_035632455.1 Thermoanaerobaculia bacterium
GGCTCGAGGATTATCACTACAGTGGCGTCATCACGAACAACCTGCTCGTCGAGGCCCAATACAGCCGGCGCTATTTCGCATTTGTCGGCGGCGGCGGCCCGCAGGGCGACCTGATCAACGGCACGCTGCTTCGCGACAACACCACCGCTCAGCGGCTGTGGTCACCGACGTTCTGTGCCTGCGATCCGAAGACCCGCAACAACAAGGACTACCTCGGCAAGATCAACTACTTCATCTCCACGAAGTCCATGGGCTCGCACAACATCATCGGCGGATACGATGAGTTTCACGAGCTGCGCCACGAGAACAACTACCAGTCCGGCTCGAACTATCGCATGTGGGGAGACTTCTCCGCAGCCTATCCGGACGGAACGGTCTACTTCCACGCCGATCCCGTTCACGGTTTCGTCACCATCAACCCGATCGGTCAGCTTTCGAAGACCAGCGACGTCCAGACTCAGTCGGTCTTCGTCAATGACAAGTGGGACCTTTCGAACAACTTCAGCTTCAACATCGGCGCTCGCTACGACAAGGACGATGCCCTCGACCAGACCCACAACAAAGTGGCCTCGGCGAACGCGTACAGCCCGCGCCTCGGCGCAATCTACGACATCAAGGGCAACGGCCGCGACCGCGTGAGCGCCAGCTATGCCAAGTACGTCTCTCATATCGACAGCGGCATTGCCGACACCGTCTCCGTCGGCGGCAATCCCGGTTCGATCTACTTCAACTATCGCGGACCGGAGATCAACCCTCTCGACCCGAAGACCGGCCAGGTCATCGGAACGCCGGTTCCGACGGCCCAGGTGATCCAGAAGGTCTTCGACTGGTTCAATTCAGTCGGGGGCGTGAACGGTTACAAGGACATCTTCTCCATCAGCGTGCCGGGTCTCACGGCGAAGCTCGACCCGTCCGGCCTGAAGTCGCCGTACATGAACGAGACCACGCTCGGCTACGGTCATCAGCTTAGCGCGGCCGGCTATCTTCGCGCCGATTTCATTCACCGCGATTGGCGTAATTTCTACAACGAGGTCCTCAATATCAGCACCGGCCAGAACATCGCCCCGAACGGCAGCAAAGTCGACGTGGCCCTCGTCGGGAACATCAATGGCCCGTTCAGCCGCAACTACAACGGCTTGCAGGTTCAAGGCTCTTACAGGTTCTTCGGCCGCCTGAATGTTGGCGGCAATTACACGTACTCGAAGCTCCGCGGCAATGTCGAGAGCGAGACGTTCAATAACGCCACCGTGTTTGCCGGCTCGCCGGGCAGCACGACCACGTTCTATCCCGAGTACAACGCCTTCGCTCGCAACAACCCCAGCGGCAACCTCAACGAGGACATGCGCCACCGCGGGAACCTCTACGGAAGCATGGATTTCAGGCTTCCATGGGGCTCGCTGAATGTCGGCGCCGTCGAGCGTTTCCATAGCGGCTCGCCGTATTCCGCCGTGGCCACGATCGATCCGCGGCCGTTCGTCACCAACCCCGGGTACGCAACTCCTCCCGGATCCGTGAACTACTATTTCAGCGACCGCGGCGCATTCCACCTGCCGACCGTATTTGCCACCAACCTCACGGCGACGTATACGTTGCCGACGTTCGGCAAGGTCAACGTCTTCCTTCGCGCCGATCTGGTGAACGCATTCAATCAGAACAAGCCGGAATACGTCGCCACCGGCGTCGGCAACGTAATCAACCTGAATGTCTTCACCAAGAAGCAGCGCGCTTCTTCGACGGACGGGCTCGTGCAGTTTGCCGCGTTCAACCCATTCACTGCAACGCCGGTGCAGTACATCGCCGGCGTGTCGGACCCGAAGGCCGGACCGTACAACTATCAGATCGACCCGAACTTCGGTAAGCCGATCAGCCCGGACTCCTATGGCAACGCCTCGTCGCTCAACCCGGACCAGGTTCCCCGCACATACCGATTCGCTGTGGGAGTTCGCTTCTAGTTTTCTTCAATTCCAGCAGTCACCGAAAGGCCCCGGTCGCAAGACCGGGGCCTTTCTTTGGACTGCGGCAGCTTGCTGCCGCTTTTCGCGCCAGTGGCACAGTCCTGGTTATCTTCGCAGGCCGCGCCAGCGGCACGATGTTCGGTCACAATTCGATGTGTGGCGGCCCAGCGCGGAGCTGGGCCCCACGTACGATTGAGCGGCTGTCGCGCCCTCTCGCGAGTGGCAAGCCCATCGTTCTTGGTCAACGAAAGCGGCGGCGAGCCGCCGCAGTCCATAATATCTATCGCAAGGTCTCTCGTGTCTTCGCAGCGAGGCGGCGGGCGGCATCCGTCGGATTGGCTTCTGTCATTCGCGTCAGGGCGCGCTGCATCGCGGCGCGGTCGCCCTGGACGAAGTAGAGAACGGCGACGTTGGAATACGCCCGGAGATCGTTGGGGAAGCTCGCGATCTCGCGCTCGTATGCGGCCACGGCCTCGGCCGGCCGATTCATGCGCGCCAGCGTATCGCCGCGCACGGCATCAAGGCGATAGATCCTGGTCAGGCCGCTGTCGCTGGCGCGGCGCTCGGCGCGCGACAGCAGATCGAGCGATTGTTGGAAGTTGCCGCGGCGCACCGCAATCTCCGCTAGGAGCACGAGGTCGCCCGGCTGTGGCTTATTGCCGGCCGCCGAGATCGCCTCTTGCTCCGCCTTCGCGACATCGCCACGAGCGAGCGATGCGTTTGCCAATAACAGATGCGCCTCCCTCGGAGCAATCGATAGTGCGAGCTCGCCGCTTTTCACGGCGTTGTCGATGTCGCCCCGCTGGACGTACGCATCGCCGAGGCCGAGGAGCGCTTCGGCGGACAATCGCGACGTGTGGCTCAGAGCGCCCTTGTAGGCCTCAATTGCTTCGGGATAACGGCCCAGCGATGTCGATAAGTCGCCGAGCTGGATCCACACTTCGACCATGTCGGGATGCTCGGCCGTGAGACTTTGCATCGATGCCACGGCTCGATCGGGAGGAGCCTGCATGGCTTCGCGAATCTTCTCGACGATTGCGACCCGATCGCGCGGATTCACGGTCGCTGCACCGCGGGCGCGCACCGAGCCGACGTAACCGAGGGCGGCCAGCTTCGCCGATTCCTCCGGCGTCACGGCGGATGGCGCGGCCTCAGCGGCAGGAAATCGCGCTAATGCTTCGCGCAACGCCGCAAGCTCGCGACGCCGCGACGTTGCGATGTCGGTCTTCTCCGCCTTGTCCACCGTCAAATCATAGAGCTCGTTCTGCGCAGCCGATTCAATGAGCTGCATGTGTCCATCGACGACCGAGCGCAACCCGCTCCATCCAAAATGCAGGCGCGGATACTCGGACTCGCTGTACACACTGCGCCACGGAGCCTTGGAGTTGATGAGCGAGACCAGCGAGATGCCGCCGCCGGCGCCATGCTGTTCGAATCCGAGGAGCGATGTCACGGTTGGGAGGATATCGATCAGCTCAGCCGGGGCATCAACGGCCGTTCCGGCGAGCTTCGCTCCGGGGAGCTTGAGCATCAGCGGAACCTGGATGGCCTCGCGATAGAGCAGGATCGAGTGCTGTTCCTCTCCATGATCGCCGAGGCCCTCACCGTGGTCCGACGTCACGATGATCAGAGCGTCGTCGTAGAGTCCTTGTGACCGGAGATGATCGAATAGGCGGCCGATGACGGCATCGGCCGTCGCGATCTCGCCGTCATAGCGGTTTGTGTAGCGGCTTCGGTACGGCTCGGGCGGATCGTACGGCACATGAGGCTCGTAAATGTGGAAAAAGAAAAACAAAGGCGAGGTCTTATGCGCATCGATCCATTTCTCTGCGATCTCTTCTGTTGCGAAGCCGGATCGCTGATAGTCGCGGAACCGCGCGCCCGGATGGATGTTCATGACATCGTCGTAGAAATCGAATCCGCCGGAGATTCCGGTCTCTCCGCGCAGCACATACGACGACACCGCCGCGCCCGTGGCGTAGCCGCGCTTGTGCAGCAGCGATTGAATCGCCGGCGTCTTTGACGAATCGAAACGAAATCCCACGTTGTCGCGCACGCCGTGCTCGGGAGGCAATAGCCCGGTGAGCATCGACAAATGCGACGGCAGCGTCATCGGACAATGTGAGTAGGCATTGCGAAAAAGGATGGCGTCCCCGCGGAACCGATCGAGTGCCGGCGTCTCGACGCCCTTGTAGCCGTAAGCCGGCAAGTGATCCGAGCGGAGAGTGTCGATCGAGATGAGAATGACCGGCGGGCGATCGAACCGCAGTACCGCGGGAGCCTCGGCGCCGCGGCACGCGGCGAACAGGAGTAGAAGGGCGAAAGCGTTCCGTGGTCTCATGAATATGGCGTGCGCCAGCCTGCTGCTATGGACTAGGCAGCGAGCCGCCCCAGTCCATAGTCAACGCGCCGGCGGCATATCGGCGAGGACATATGTCAGCGCCACGATGGCGGCGCTATCCTGCGCCAATTCCTTCGGATCGATTTTGTCGAGGGTGTCGGCCGGCGTGTGGTGATAGTCGAAATAGTGCAGCGAATCGGGCTCGAGGCTGAATCCGGTCACGCCCGCATCCGTAAGCGGCGAGATATCGGCGCCGGTATTCTTCGCGGTCTCGAAGCGAGCGGCGCCAATCCTGCCGAAAACGCCGGCGACGGTCTGTTCGAAGTTCTTGCGTGCGGCTCCGTCGAGCGTGGTTCTGAAGCCGGCCGGCGCCGCGGAACCGGAGTCGGTCTCGATCGCCGCCACGTGCTTCGCCAGCTCGTCCTTATGATCGGCGGCGTACTGTTTCCCGCCGGCCAGTCCGTTCTCCTCGTTCATGAACAGAACGCAGCGGATCGTTCGGCGCGGTTTGAGGCCCGACTCCTTGATGACTCGCATGGCGTCCATGACCTGGGCCACGCCGCCGCCGTCGTCGATGGCTCCGGTGCCGAGGTCCCAGGAATCGAGGTGACCGCCGAGAACCACGACCTCATCGGGTGTCGTGCTGCCGCGGATCTCTGCCACGACATTCGCCGACTCCACCGGCGGCAGCGTCTGCGGCGTGAGGACGAGATGCATGATCACCTTCTCGCCCTTCGCCAGCAGCCTGTGAATGAGCAGCGAGTCCTCGACCGTCATGGCTCCGGCCGGGATCTTCGGCTGATTGTCCTCGTACTTGAGCGCGCCGGTGTGCGGCGTGCGGAGCGATGCCGAGCCGACGGAGCGAACCAGCGACGCCAACGCGCCGTATTCGGCTGCTTTGCTTGCGCCGCTGCCGCGGAATTCCACGGCGAACCGGTACGCCTCGAAGCCGCGGCCGGAGCGCACGAGATTCAAATCCATGGGATTGTTCCAGACGACGATCTTCCCCCGTACCTTATCGCCCTGGGCCTTGAGCTGCTCGTATGAATCGAGCTCGATCACTTCCGCGGTGATGCCATTGGCCGGCGTGGCCACGCTCCCGCCTAGTGCCGTGACGACAATCTTCTGGTCCATCTGTGACGGCAGAGTCGCGTATTCTTCGCCGCGCACCCAATGCGGAACGATGACCTTTTCCGTATGGACGTCGATGCCCCACGACCGAAATCGTTCGACGCTCCACAAGATCGCGGCCTCAGCGTTCTTTGAGCCGCTCAGTCGCTGCCCGATATCGTCGCTCAGATATTCGAGCGTCTCATACGCCTTCGATGCTTCGAGCTCGCGCGTCATCAGCCGTGCGGCGTTGGCACGAAGTGCGTCCTGCGCCAATAGCGAAGTTGCGGAAATGAGGACCATCGTTATGAGCGCGACCTTCTTCATGAATCGTCCTTTCGAGCGACGAACGCTACTGAGGGATGCAAAAGTGCCGCTATGTGTCATCCTGAGCCGCGTAGACGGCGAAGGATCTTCTTGGAAGGATCGTTGGTCTTGGGATGTGGTCGTTGCAAGGAGATCCTTCGGCGCGCTTCACCCCTCCGGGTTCCGCCGCCTCAGGATGACACGCGCGGTATGGCCTCTTGCCGCGCTATTCCTTAATGCTTGTCGTGGTATTTCTTCGGATCCTTCTCGAACTCTTCCTTGCACGAAATGGCGCAGAAGTAGTGCACATGGGACCCGTGGTCGACTTTCGCAGCGGCGGTCTCGGGATTGACGAGCATCTTACAGACGGGATCGATCATCTGCTTCGCCGTCGGCCGGTCGTGAACGTCATTGTCAGTCATTGGCTGCTCCTGTGGTCAGGGACGAGGGTCAAGGGGACAGAAATGCGATTCAGTTACTTCTCGTCCCTTGTCCCTTGTCCCTCGTCCTTATCCTTCCGTATCGATCTGCGCCCGTTGCAGGGCACCGCAGTAGTCGACGTAGATCGATTTCCATTCGCTGAACACGTCGATGCCGGCGACGCCGGCCTCGCGATGCCCGTTGCCTGTCTCTTTTACGCCGCCGAAGGGAAGGTGCACCTCGGCTCCGATCGTCGGCGCGTTCACATAGAAAATCCCTGTATACATGTCGCGCATGGCGGTGAAAGCGTTGTTCACATTGCGCGTATAAATCGACGAGGACAGTCCATAGCGCACGCCGTTGCCGATCTCAATCGCTTCTTCGAGCGATTCACACTTGATGACCGCGGTGACCGGGCCGAAGATTTCTTCCTGAGCGATGCGCATTTGCGGCTTCACGCCCGCAAACACGGTCGGCTGGTGGAAATGGCCCTTCGAGTAATCCCACTTCTCGCTCTTGTGACTGAGCTCCGCGCCGCCGGCGACTACGGTGGCGCCCTCGTCCTTCCCGATCTTCACGTATTGCTTGATGGTCTCGATCTGCGAAGCCGAGACATTGGGCCCCATATCGACGCTTGGGTCGAGGCCGTAACCGATCCTCAGGGCGCTGGCCCGCTTGGCCAGCTTCTCGACGAACTGGTCGTGCACGCCCTTCTGCACGACGATGCGCGAAGCGGCAGTGCAGCGCTGGCCCGCCGTTCCGAACGCGCCCCAGAGCGCGCCATCGACGGCCAGATCGACGTCGGCGTCGTCCATCACCATGATCACGTTCTTGCCGCCCATCTCTAGATGCACGTGCTTGAACGCAGGCGCGCAAGCGACAGAGATATCGCGGCCGACCTCGGTCGAGCCGGTGAACGACACCACGCGGACCTTGTCATTCCTCAGCATCGGATCGCCTACGCCCTTGCCGCCGCCGGTAACGACATTGAAGACGCCCTTCGGAAGCCCGGCGTCGTGGAAAGTCTCGGCGAGCATGACCACGGACAGCGGCGTCAACGATGCCGGCTTGACGACCACGGTGTTGCCACAGATCAGCGCGGCCATCGATTTCCAGGCCGGGATGGCGATGGGAAAGTTCCATGGCGTGATCAGGCCGGCGACGCCCAGGGGCATGCGCACGGCCATGTTGAATTTGTTCGGGAGCTCGGACGGTGTGGTCACGCCGAAGAGGCGACGTCCCTCGCCGGCTGCGAGGAAGGCCATGTCGATTGCTTCCTGCACGTCGCCGCGGGTCTCCTCGATCACCTTCCCCATCTCGCGAGTCATCTCACGGGCGATGCGCTCCTTGTCGCGCTTGAGGATGTCGCCAGCGCGGTAGAGGAATTCGGCGCGCTTCGGCGCCGGTGTGAGCCGCCAGGCGTTGTAAGCGCGATCGGCGGCATCGACCGCGGCGTTGAGATCATCGGCATTCGAATCCTGAAAGGTGCCGATGAGCTCGTCTTCATTTGCCGGGTTGCGATTCTCGAACGTACGGCCGGTCGACGAAGCGACCCACTCACCGTTGATGTAGTTCCGGTATGCACGCGGTTCGCGCAGCCCGTCTGTCAGTAAGGAAGGCATCGTTGCTGTTGCAGACATGTCCGTTCTCCTGAGTTGGTAACTTGGGGAAGAAGTGGTCAGTGGTCAGGAAAGGCAGGGAACGGAGATCGCGGGCGCTGTTGATCAGCTAACTCGCGGCAAACCGCGGATGCCACTGACCACCGACCACTGACCACTTCTCCCATTGCTCACTCACTTCTCGCCACCCGAGTGTTTTCGAGAGTTGCTCGGTGCGGGCGGCGGTTCGGCGGCGTCCTTCGGCTTTGCAGAGCCCATATCGACGGCGCCGTGGAACTTCGCGCCGTCGGCGACAACGACCTTCGGCGCCTTGATATTGCCGTCGACGACGGCGCTGGCGACGAGCTCCACGCGATCGTCGGCCGAGACGTCGCCGTTGAGCTTCCCTTCGATGGTGACGTTCATGGCATGCACCTTGGCATCGACTCGCGCCTTCGAGCCGATGCGGAGATCGCCGGTCAGATTGATCTGGCCCTTCACCGTTCCTTCGATTACGACAGCCTCGGAGCCGCTGATCGTGCCGTCTACGGTGAGATTCTGGCCGAGGAACGTGCCGGCGACTGGAGCGGGAGCGTCGCCGCCGCGCGCCGGCGCCTTGGGCGGGGAGGTTTCCTTCGCTGAGAAGAGTGCCATCGTTTTGACCTCGGTGGGATTCTTGCGGTTCCGGCGAAGCGCGTCCGACTCCGGGCGAATGGGTGCCCGTGCTGCTCGTTCCATCGGTCCAGCCGCCGGCCGGGGCCGAAGGATAACACGCCTTGCCGCTCGTGCTGATCGAGTGATGAAAATCCAAGGCCGGGGAGGTCCGGGATTTCACGCAAACGTTCCACTTCGCTGGTGTCCTTGCAGTAAACTTCACCGTTCTGCGCGACCGCCGCCTACGGGCCGGACGCCATGTTGTGCGTTCAACATCACTGGAACTCACTCGTACCGTGAGGGGGAAATCGGGTCTGATGCATACAAAATCAAGAGCAATCCAATGCGTGCGTTTCGCGCTCGCGCTTGCCGTCGTCCTTCCGTTCGCCTGCAAAGGCACCGGAGGCAAGGACGCGCAGTACAAGGTCGAAAAGATCGATCGGGGCACCGTGACCATGACCGTCACCGCGACCGGCACGCTCTCGGCCGTCATCACGGTGCAAGTCGGGAGTCAGGTCTCCGGTGTGATCTCCCGCCTCTACGCGGACTTCAACAGCCGCGTGAAGAAGGGACAGCTCCTCGCAGAGCTCGACCCGATCTCCTATCAGGCGCAGGTCGAGCAGCGACAGGCTGATCTCACCAAGGCCAGAGTCGACGCGGCGAACAACAAAATCACGTATGAGCGCCAGCGACGCCTGGCCGGCCAGGGACTCGCGGCGCAATCTGATCTCGACGCCGCAAAGGCCGCCTACGATGGCGCCCAGGCTGTGGTCGCCCAGACCACTGCCGCGCTCGAGCAGGCCAAGACGAACCTGGCATATACGAAGATCATCTCACCGATTGACGGCGTGGTCGTCGATCGCCAATACGACATCGGCCAGACTGTGGCCGCATCGTTCCAGGCTCCGACGCTCTTCTCGATCGCGCAGGACCTGACCAAGATGCAGGTCCAGGCCGACGTCGATCAATCCGACATCGGACGCGCCGCCGTCGGGCAGGTCGCGCGATTCTCCGTCGATGCCTATCCCGACGAAGAGTTCCGCGGGCGCATCGCCCAGATCCGCTACAACGCCACGGTGACCCAGAACGTCGTCACCTATCCCGTGATCATCGAGGTGCCGAATCCCGGCGAGCGTCTTCGTCCGAAGATGACCGCGAACGTGACCATCGACGTCGCGAATGTCGCGGACGTGCTCCGTATCCCGAACGCCGCGCTCCGCTTCAAGCCAGCCGGCGAAGAGGGAGCAACGCCCCGCGCCGCAGCTCCGGCAGCGGCCCAGCAGACGTCGTCTGGCGGTGCCGCCGGTCCGGAGCAGCGGACGGCCGCCCAGATGGGGCAGCGACGCGGCGGATTCGCCGGCGCGGCCGGTGCGCTCGGACACGGCGGAGGCCCGGGTGGAGCACCCGGCGCAGCAGCCAAGCCGCCAGGCAGAATGCAGACCGTCTATCTCCTGGGGCCCGACAACAAGCCGAAGGCGACCAAGGTCCGCACCGGGATCACCGACGGCCGGTTCACGCAAGTTCTGACGGGCGAGCTGAAGATCGGCGACCCGATCATCGTCGGGCTGGCCACGTCGAAGGTCACCGGTCCACCGCCTCCGGGCGCCGGCGGCCCGATGGGTGGTCGAGGGCGATGAGCAGAAGCGTCATCGAGATCAACGACCTCACGAAGGTCTACCACATGGGCGAGGTCGAGGTTCGCGCGCTCGCAGGCGTTGACCTCCTCGTGACCGAGGGGGACTTTCTCGCGGTCATGGGACCCTCGGGCTCGGGAAAGTCGACGCTGATGAATATCATCGGCTGTCTGGATCGCCCGACCTCGGGCACATACAAGCTCGACGACATCGATGTGTCCGAGCTGGGCCGTGATGAGCGGGCAGTGATCCGCAACGCCAAGATCGGCTTCGTCTTCCAGAGCTTCAATCTTCTGGCCCGCACGTCGGCGATCGAGAACGTTGAGCTTCCGCTGCTTTACGGCGAGCTCGGCTGGTCCAGCTCGAAGCGCGACGAGGCCGCCCAGGACGCCCTGGCCCGCGTCGGCCTTGCCGGGCGCGAGAAGCACTTCCCCTCGCAGCTCTCCGGCGGCCAGCAGCAGCGCGTGGCCATCGCACGCGCACTGGTCACGAATCCTGCCATCATCCTGGCCGACGAGCCAACCGGGAATCTCGATTCCAGGACCTCCGAGGAGGTCATGGTCATCTTTCAGAAACTCAATGACGCCGGCAAAACGATCGTACTCATTACGCACGAGCCCGACATCGCGCAATTCGCCAAGCGCATCGTTCATGTGCGCGACGGCCGGGTCAATAAAGACGAACAAGTCACCCAACGCCGCGCCGAGCCTGAGCGGGTGGCGGTGGCACAGTGAGGGTTAGGAGTGCGCAGTGATGGTCAGTAGTTAGCCAGTGGTCAGTGGTCAGTGGTCAGTAGAACGATGCGAGGAACAAAGAACCACTTGCAAGTGACAGCAAATGACCACAAAGCATATAAGCCGACCACCGACCACTGACCACTGATCACTAACAACCACTGATCACTAAACACCTCTGATCACTAACGGACCACGCCTATGAAAACCTCCGCCCTCCGCCTCTGGAACATCACCATCGTCGGCCTCAAAGCCATCGGCAGGAACAAGTTGCGCTCGTTTCTGACCATGCTTGGAATCGTCATCGGCGTCGGCTGCGTCATCACCGTCGTGGCTATCGGCAACGGAGCGTCGAAATCCATCGAGAGCACGATGAACTCGCTCGGGACGAACTTCATCATGATCTTCCCCGGTGCCGCGACGCAGGGCGGGGCGCGCATTTTCACCAGCCAATCGAACCTCACCCCGGACGATGCGGACGCGATCAAGGCAGAATGTCCCGCCGTGGCGTACGTCTCGCCTACGGTACGCACCGCGGCGCAAGTGGTGGCCGGTGAGTTGAACTGGGGCACGTCGATCCAGGGCGTCGGCGTCGACTTCCCGTTCGTCCGCTCCTGGATTGTCTCGACCGGAGGCTTCTTCACAGACGCCGCCGTCAAGGGCTCGGCCAAGGTCTGCGTGCTCGGGACGACCGTCATCGACAACCTCTTCCCGAACGGCGACGCCGTCGGCCAGGTGGTGCGCATCAAGAATGTCCCGTTCAAAGTCGTGGGCGTGCTCGAGAAGAAGGGCGGCAACCTGATGGGACAGGATCAGGACGACGTGGTGTTGGCGCCTTACTCGACCGTCATGAAGCGGCTGATCGGATCGACGAAGCTGAACATGATCTACGCCGCTTCCGCCTCGGCCGGCCAGGTGCAGGAGGCCCAGACGCAGATCGACGCCCTTCTGCGGCAGCGCCACCGCATCGGACCCGGCGGCGAC
>DASQGS010000166.1:0-4093 GCA_035632455.1 Thermoanaerobaculia bacterium
TCAAAATCAACATCCGGCGACGGCGACGGCAATGACTACGGCAACAACGCGAACCGATCGCTTGACCCATACTTGACCCACACTTGACCCATCGCGCGGCCCCGGTGCACCATCTCCCGCGTGAGCTTCGAGCCCCGATTCACGATCACTCCTGCCCTGCTGGCCAGGGTCGAGGCCATCGCGGTATTCCGCGAGCGCATCGAGACGGCGGCGGTGCGCGTCTCCTGGATTCCGGCCTTGCAGAAGGACACGCGGATCCGGAACGCGCACTCGTCGACGGCCATCGAAGGCAATCCGCTCACGCTCGAAGAGGTGCGCGCGATCGAGGAAGGAGCGGACTTGCCCGTGGCCACGCGAGTCCGGCGCGAGGTGCTCAACTACTTCGCAGCGGTCCGCTTCATCGAGAAGCACAGCGCCAAGAAGCGCCTCACCCACGAGGACATTCTGCGTCTGCATGCGATCGTAGCCGGCGAGGTCATGGACCAGGGCGAGGCCGGTCGGTACCGAACAATCCGCGTGCGTGTTGGTTCCTATGTCCCGACGCCACCGGAGGAGGTCTCGGGCCTGATGTTCGAGCTGTTGGAATGGTGGAACAAGGAATCAGGCTCGCTTTCGCCAGTGCTCAGCTCGGCCATCGTGCATTACCAATTCGAGGCCATTCATCCCTTTGGCGATGGCAACGGACGGACCGGCCGCGCGCTCGCGCTGTGGGAGCTCTACCGGCGCGGGTTCGACTCGCACCACATCTTCTCGGTTGACGAATTCTACTGGGAGGATCGGCCGCGCTATTACGCCTCACTCGAGGCCGCGCACAAACGCGGTCATGATCTCACTTCGTGGCTGGAATACAGTGCCGAGGCGTTGCAGTCGACGCTGGAGCGGGTGTGGCTGCGCGTTCAGCACCTGTCCACGTCAACGCGCGCATCGAAGCTCGTGCTCCGGCCAATGCAGGAGCGCTTGCTGCAACTGCTCGGCGCACACGGTAGCCTGAGCCCACGCGAGATCCGCGAAAGCCTTGAGATCTCCAAACAGGGAGCGCTCGATCTGCTGCGACCGTTGATGAAAGCGGGCATGGTGAAACGAGTAGGCACGCTCAAGAGTGGCCGCTATCTGCTGAAGTGACCCGGCAATGCGGCGTAGTCTTTGCCGTTGACGTTACAACCCCGACTCGAGGCGCGCGATCATCTCTTCGACCAGCCTCCGGAACGTCGCTGGATTGATCGCCGGGTAGCGGTAGAGGCTCGGCTCGATCGCCGCGAACATCTCCGCAAGCCGCTTCGGGTCAATGAGTCCCCGCTTGTTCATCTCCTGGACATCCGTCATGTCGCGGTCGTGGCCGCGCTCGATCTTCGAAAGGGCCTGGGCGTGGAAGTCGTAGTGATGGAAGAAGACTTTGCCCTCACGAACGATGAACGGGCTTCGCTCGCGCCAGTCCGGGAGCTCCGGGATGAAATCGCCGGGCGATGCCAACTCCACGTTGACTTCCAGAGATTCCTTCAAGAGCGGGATTGCACGAAGAACCTCGTCCCGCTCCGGCTCGATCTTCAGGTCGACGTCGATCGTCCCGCCGCGCCAGCCGATGAGAACGGCACTCGCTCCTCCGGTGAGGTAGACGCGGCTCTCGCTCCGAGCCTCCCTTCCCATCGCACGCATCAGCCGGCCGAGACGCTCGGCATCGACTAACCGGCGCATTCCACGGCCCGCTCGAAACTGACGAGTTGTCGGATGAGTGCGTTGTACCGCGAGTGCGCCGAATCACAATCGCCGGCCGCCAGCAATTCGTAGAGCCGGTGCTCAGGATGCGTTATCCGCGAGGGCGGCACATCGATCCCGATTCTCCGAAGGCGCGGTGCCCCGACGAGCACCAGGACCGCCGCGACGCTCTCACGGCCCGCAGCGAGATCGTCGAGACCCTCTTGCACGAGCGCCGCGCCGGGGAGCGCTGGGTCCAACATGACGCAAGTATAGGCGAGCCGCGTGGCATCTCCACTGTGCTGTCTCCGCGAGCTCCGCGTCTCCGCGTGAAAAGAGGCACTTACCAAAGACGACACAGAGAAGATCAATTGCTGAAACAGAGAAGATCAATTGCTGAAACAGAGAGCCTGCAAACGTGAGATCCTTCGCCGTCTGCGCGGCTCAGGATGACGGGGAACCGGGAGGTTGTCGCCAGCTACGTTACCGTTGCCGTCGCCGTCGCCGGATTTGGACTCTTCGTTAAGGCGACCCGCGACACCGGCCACCTCAACCTGTGAGATCGGACATACCCCGCCCTTGCCGCCGCGCTACGATCGCGACGCTGCATACGAAGGAGACCTTATGAGCATCAGTGAACTGGCTCGATCCATCAAGGCGTCGCCGACGCTGAAGCTGAATGAGACCGCGGCGAAGCTGCGGGAGAAGGGCGAACCGGTCATCCACCTCGGCGGAGGCGAGCCGAAAAGCAAGGCCCCGCTCGATGCCATCCTCGCCTGCACCAACCAGCTCAACACGGGCGAAGTGCGCTACGCCCCCGCTGACGGCTTGCCGGCGATGAAGAAGGCGGTCATCCGCTACACCGAGGAGTGCTACGGTCGCCTCGTCGCCCCGGAGAACATCGTCATCTCCAGCGGCGCCAAGCAGGCCATCATGAGTCTGCTCTACGCCGTCCTCGAGCCGAAGGACGAGGTCATCTTTCCCGCTCCGTATTGGGTCAGCTACCCCGAGATGGTCAAGCTCGCCGGCGGCATTCCTGTGGCGACCACACCGGAGGACGGCAGCTTCCAACCGACGGTCAAGGAGATCGAGAAGAAGGTCGGCCGGTACACGAAAGCGGTCATCCTCAACAGCCCGAACAATCCGAGCGGCATCGTCTACTCGCGCGAATTCATCGCCGGCGTGGTCGAGCTCTGCGAGAGGCACAACCTTTGGCTGGTCATGGACGACCTCTACAACCGCTTGGTGTTCGACGGAACAATCGCTCCGAATGCCTGTGAATTCGCCCGCGACCTCGGCGAGGCGTCGCGGCTGGTGATCGTTCAGGGCGTCTCGAAGATGTATGCCATGACCGGCTTCCGCATCGGCTGGGCCATCGCCAACCGCGAGGTCATCGATGCCATGGCCAACATCCAGTCGCACCAGACCTCCTGCGCGGCGACGATCTCGCAGTGGGCAGCGATCGGCGCGCTGTCGGGCGCACAGGACGGCATCGAGTCGCTGCGCCTCACCCTCCAGAGCCAGCGCGACGTCGCCGTGGACCGCCTTCGCACGATTCCGGGTGTCAGAGTCACGAAGCCCAACGGGACGTTTTACTGCTTCCCTGATTTCAGCGCATACAGCGACGACTCGCTGAAGCTCGCCGAGTTTCTGCTCGATCGCGTCCGCGTCGTCACCGTGCCGGGCAAGGAGTTCGGCATCGAAGGACATCTCCGGATCAGCTTCTGCGGCACGATCAACGACATCACCGACGGCATCGACCGGATCAAGTGGGCGCTTGATCCGGCCGCACCGAACGAGCTCATGCTCGGCGACCGTAAGTTGGTAAGGACCTGATTCCGAAAGACTACTTCGCAGCCTGAAGCGCCGCCAGATCCGCGAGCACCTCTTCGCTGTGCTTCGCAGGGCTCACTTTCGCGTAGACCTTCCGGATCACGCCTTTTGGATCGATCAGGAACGTGTTGCGGGCGGCGAGCTTGTTGCCGTTGTATTCAATGACCGATCCGTACTTCTCACTCACGGAGTGATCGGTATCGGCAAGCAGCTTGAAATTCAGCGACTCCTTCGCGCAAAAGCTCTTGTGGGAGTCGACGGAATCGACGCTCACGCCGACGATGGCCGCGTTCTGCTTCTCGAACTTGTCGAGATCTCGTTGGAAGTTGTGCGCCTCCAGTGTGCAGCCGGACGTGAAGTCCTTCGGGTAGAAGTAAAGCACTACCCACTTGCCGTGGAACTGATCGAGGGACACGTTCGCTCCCTCCTGATTCTGAAGGCTGAACGCCGGAGCAGGACTCCCGGCAGCGGGCAGGGCGGGCGGGTCGGTGGCGAGGGCCGGCAGGGAGACGAGGGTCATCAGTGACAGCAGGACGCTTAGCAGTTTCATGGTTGGTTTCTCCTAACG
>DASQGS010000167.1:0-16221 GCA_035632455.1 Thermoanaerobaculia bacterium
CCAACGCAAGTCGATGTGACCCCAGCGCAACCGGCGCCGACAGGGCGAGCCCATCGCGGCACGGCGCGATCGTTAGTTCCATTGCCGAGCCCGCAAGCACCTCGGTCCGTCTCAACACTTTCGCATCGGCATCCCATCGAAACGGCGCCAGGTGGTACCAACCATGCGAGAGGACGGTCGCCCGAAACGCGAAATTGGCGGGGGCAGCGAGGACCAGTCGCGACATGCGTCGATTCTACCCGTGGCCGAACCTTCGCCCTCAAGTCGGACGCATTACTCCGCGTAGTTCGCGAGCTTCTCGCGGATCAGTGTCGGAATCGGGACCGGTTTGAACGTCCCTTGCTTCACCGTGACGAGGATGTATTTGCCGCTGGCGACCACGACTTCGGGGGCGCTCTTGTTGTGCACCTCGAAGTTGAGATGGATCGAGCTGTTGCCGAGCTTCGAGAAGAAGGCATCGACGACGAGGAGATCATCGAGCCGAACGGGGTGATGAAAATCGCACTCGACATGAACCCGCGGAAGCCAGATGCCGAGGTGCTCGAAAAGGGTTGAGTACGAGAGTCCGCACGACCGAAACAGCTCGACTTCGGCCAGTCCGAAAAAGCGCAGATAGGCCTGATAGTTGATGATGCCGGCGGCGTCGATGTCCTCCCACCGGACGTACTCCTCCACGGAAAAACGAGCCATGCCTGACACTCCTCGGCGTCGTAGGAGACGCGCGACGGGCATGGTAGCGTAGAGCATCATGAAACGACTCGCGTTGATCGTCCTGATGTCCGTCCTGGCTCCGCTCGCACTTGCGCAGCAGCCTCTGCCGCCTCACGTCTTCGCGGTCAAGGCCGCGCGCCTCATCGACGGCCGCGGCGGCGAGCCGGTCGCGCCGGCCATCGTCGTCGTGCGCGATCACAAGATCGAGGCCGTGGGCCGCGCCGGCAGCGTGAGCATTCCGGCAGATGCGGTGATCATCGATCTCGGCGACTCAACGCTTCTGCCGGGTCTCATCGACGCGCACGTCCACGTCCTGCTGCAAGGCGACGTCACCTCGGAGGAGTACGACGATCAGCTCTTCAAGGAGTCGCTGGCCTATCGCGCTCTGCGCGCCAGCCGTTCGTTGAAGATCGCTCTCGACAACGGATTCACCACCCTTCGCGACCTCGAGACCGAGGGCGCGATGTACACCGACGTCGACCTCAAGCGCGCCGTCAACAATGGCGTCATCCCGGGTCCACGCCTTGTCGTCTCGACGCGTGCCATGTCGGTCACCGGCGGATACGGCCCGGCTGGCTACTCGCCCGAGATCTCGTATCCGATGGGAGTTCAAATCGTCGATGGCATCGAAGCCGGGCGGAAGGCCGTGCGTGAGCAGATCGCGCACGGTGCGGATTGGATCAAGGTCTACGCGGACCGCTCCTACTTTCTGCAGAAGGACGGAACGCTGTCCAGCATCCCGACCTTCACGCCCGAGGAGCTGAAGGCCATCGTCGATGAGGCGCACCGGCTCGGCCACAAGGTGGCGTCCCACGCGATGTGCAGGCCGGGCATCGAGAACTCGCTCAACGCCGGTGTCGATTCGATCGAGCACGGCGTTGCCATTCCCGACGATCTTCTCGACGTGATGGTGAAGAAAGGAGTCTTCCTCTGTCCGACGCTGACGGTGACGGAGTTTGTCGCGCCCGGCCGGGCGAAGGAAGGGCGCCTGATCTGGGCCAAGATGCCGGAGTTTCACCACAGCTCGTTCCAGCGCGCGGTGAAGAAGGGCGTGAAAATCGCGTTAGGTACGGACGCGGGCGGCTTTCCGTGGGATCTCAACGAGGCAGAGGAGTTCCGTTACATGACGAGATTCGGCATGACGCCAATGCAGGCAATCGAGTCGGCCACGCGCAACGCGGCGGAGCTTCTCGGCATGTCGGAGCAGCTCGGCACCGTGGAGGCCGGCAAGCTCGCCGATCTCGTGGCCGTGCCGGGCAATCCCCTCCAGAACATCGAGGCGATGCTCCATGTGTCGTTCGTGATGAAGGATGGAAAGGTGTGGAAAGGCCTCCACTGACCAATCGAGATCACTACCCGGTCCTTGTCATCGGTACAGGCATCGCCGGGTTGACGACGGCCTTTTGCCTGGCCAGCGCAGGTATTCGGACGCTGTTGGTCACGAAAGCGGCCGATCCGAAGGACTGCAACACGTTCTGGGCTCAGGGCGGAATCATCTACCGCGGCGAGAACGACTCGCCGGCGAAGTTGATCGAGGACATCATTCGCGCCGGGGCTGGATTATCGAACGAGGATGCGGTGAGATTCCTCGCGGTCGAAGGGCCGCGCGTGGTGAAACAGCTTCTGCTCGACGAGATCCACGTTCCCTTCTCGACGACCGAAGAGGGCGAACTCGATCTGACGCAGGAAGGGGCGCATTCGGTATCGCGCATCATCCACGCCGGCGATGCCACGGGGCGGGCCATCGAGGTCTCGCTGCTCAATCGGGTCAAGGCCGAGCCGAACATCACGCTGGCCACGGAATTGACCGCGATCGATCTGCTGACGACGCAGCATCATCCGGCCGACATTCAGGTCCGCTATCGCCTCACGAACGAGTGTGCCGGCGCCTACTTGCTCGACAACCGGACGAATGAGGTCTACACGATCTTCGCCGATTGCACGGTGCTCGCGACCGGCGGGATCGGGCAGATCTACCTGCACACCACGAACACGCGCAGCGCGATTGGCGATGGCGTGGTCATGGCCCGGCGTGCCGGAGCGATGATCATGAACGCCGAATACGTCCAGTTCCATCCGACGGCGCTCGCGGACAAGCAGGCCAACCACTACCTGATCTCCGAGGCCTTGCGCGGCGAGGGCGCGCGGCTGCGAAACCAGAAGGGTGAGTACTTCATGGAGAAGTACTCGCCGGAGCTGAAGGATCTCGCGCCGCGCGATGTGGTGGCCCGGGCCATCGTGGAGGAGATGACCGCGAATCGCGAGGAATTCGTCTATCTCGATTTGGCGAATTTCTACGATGGACACCAACCGATCGCGGAGCGCTTCCCGAACATTCGCAAGGCTTGCGCGGAGATTGGGATCGACATCGAGCGCGATCCGATTCCGGTCGTTCCGGCCGCGCACTATTTCTGCGGCGGCATCCTCGCAAATGCAGCAGGCGAGACCACGCTAAGCCGCCTTTACGCGATCGGCGAGACTTCATGCACCGGCGTTCATGGCGGGAATCGCCTGGCCTCGACGTCGCTGTTAGAGGGTTTGACCTGGGGCTACTACGCGGCGGCCTCGATTCGCGCGAAGCTGGAGAGCGGAACGACGCCCGCGGAAAGCGCCTCGGCGCCGCGAAGCGCGCGGCGGCGAAAGGCGCCGGCCATCCGCCGCGCGCATTCCTCGCGGGAGCCGGGCATCGGAGCGATCCATCAGTCGCTGTTGGATTCGATCCCGGACTGGCGTCCGCCGGGCCGGCAGAACATGGAGGATCCCGCGCTGATCCTGCAGGATTGGACGACGATTCAACACACGATGTGGAACTACGTCGGAATCGTGAGGACCCTGGAGCGGCTCAAGCGCGCGGTCGCGGACATGCGCGAGCTCGGCAGCCGGCTCAACAAGTTCTACCACGAGTCGACCATCAGCAAAGCAATCGTCGAGCTCTTCCACGGCCAGCAGATGGCCATGATCGTCTCCAGCGCCGCGATCAAGAATCCCGTCTCGCGAGGCGCGCACTTTCGAAGGGATTAGAACAACCCCGTCTGCCTGTGCATCGACGACGGATATCCGAGGTGGTCGTACGCGAGCTTGCTGGCCACGCGTCCGCGAGGCGTTCGCAGCAAGAATCCGATCTGGATGAGGTAGGGCTCGTAGAGGTCTTCGATCGTGCCGCGGTCCTCGGCGATCGAGGAGGCCAGGGCGTTGACGCCGACCGGACCGCCGTGGAAGCGCTCGATGATCGTCACCAGCAGCTTGCGGTCGATCTCGTCGAGTCCGTAGTCGTCGACTTCAAGCATCTTCAGCGCCTCGCGGGCGATGTCGAGGTCGACGCGCCCCTGGTGCCGAACTTCGGCGAAGTCGCGCACGCGGCGCAGCAGCCGGTTCGCGATGCGCGGCGTGCCGCGCGAGCGCCGGGCGATCTCATGAGCGCCTTCGCTCGTGATCGGAATCCCGAGAATCTCCGAGGAGCGGCGGATGATGATCTCGAGCGAGGCGGTGTCGTAGAAGTCGAGGCGATGGACGATGCCGAAGCGCGCTCGCAGCGGCGCGGTGAGCAGGCCCGCGCGCGTTGTCGCGCCGATGAGCGTGAACCGCGGTATCTCCACCCGCAGCGTGCGCGCCGAGGGACCCTGACCGATCACGACGTCGACGAAGAAGTCCTCGAGCGCGGAGTAGAGGACTTCCTCGACCGTCGCGGAGAGGCGATGGATCTCGTCGATGAAGAGAGTGTCGCCGTTCTCGAGGTTTGTGATGATGGCGACGAGGTCGCCCGGTTTCTCCAGCGCGGGGCCGGAGGTTGCGCGGAGCCCCGAGTCCATTTCGTTGGCGATGATGTTCGCGAGCGTGGTCTTGCCGAGGCCCGGCGGGCCGAAGAGGAGGATGTGGTCGAGGGTCTCGCTTCGCTGCCGCGCCGCGGTGATGGAGATGACGAGGTTGTCTTTGACTTTCTGCTGGCCGATGTACTCGCGGAGGCGTTTCGGACGGAGCGACAGCTCGACACCGAGATCGTCATCGACCGGCTCGGCGGAGAGGATGCGCTCGTCGGACATGCGGGTAACATTGTAGCGGTGTGGGATGAAACGGCGCGAAGTCTACGCTGCGTGGAATACTTCAAGGCATGAGGAGCAATCGCATGGCTGAGCGTTTGAATTCGAAGGGCGAGAGCCGCACCAGATTGAGTAACCGTCTCGAGGAAGGCGGGTATCAACCGAAAGCGACAACATCGGGCGGTCCCGGCAAGCCGCCGTCGGGCGGTTCAAGCGCAACTCCTCCACCGAATAGCTCGAAGAAGTAACGACCTTCTCACGCCGTCGCCGCTTCCGCGAGGGCACTCTTCATGTTGATCGGCAGCGCAATCGTGATCGTCGTTCCCGTCCCTTCGCGCGACTTCACGTCGATGCGGCCGCCGTGCTCCTGGACGATCCGGTAGGAGATGGCCATACCGAGGCCGGTGCCGGACGGGAAGCTCGTCCGGAATGGCTGGAACAGCCGGTGCTGGTCGGCCGGTGACATCCCTCTGCCGTTGTCGGTGAAATGAATCTTGTAGGCTCCATCCTCGACTTCCGTTGCAACCGAAAGCAGGCCGCCGTGGGTCATCGCCTGGACCGCGTTGCGGGCGATGTTCCAGAAGACTTGCCGGATCTGATCGGGGTCGCCGACGATGAGGAACGACGGCGGCACGATCTCGCGGCCGATGCGGTGCTCGGGGCGCAACTCCGCGGAGTTCCCGAGAAGATCGAGCGTCTCCGTAAGGCTGGCGGCGATGTCGAACTCTTTCGCCATCTTTTCCTGCGGCTTGACGAAGCGCAGAAAGTCGGCAATCGCCTTGTTGAGCCGCTCTGATTCCTTGAGGATGATCGACATCAGCCGCCGCTCCTGCGGTGTCAGCGCAGTCGACTTCTTCAAGACCTGGACCGATCCGGCGATGGCCGCGAGCGGGTTGCGGATCTCGTGGGCGATACCCGCAGAGAGCTCGCCGACGGCAGCCATGCGGTCCTTGAGCCGCAGCTCGGCCTCGAGCTTCTTCATCTCAGTCAGGTCCTGGAAGATGAGCGTGTAGCCGGACGAGGCTCCTTCGAGCGTGCTCAGCGGCGTGACGGCAAACCCGAGATTCCGGGCCGACTCGCCGACGAGAAAATGATCCCTCTCCTGCCGCGCAACGCTGCCTCCGACGAGCGAGTCGCGTACGCCAGCCCAGTCCTCCGGTGTGAAAAATCCGAGCTCGGTGATGTGCCGCCCCAGAATCGCGTGCGGCGGACTCTGCAGGATCTGGCATCCGGCCGGGTTGATGAACGACGCGGTGCCATACGACGACAGCGTGATCAGACCGGATGGGATCGACTCCACGACGTTCTGGTTGATCGCCTGAAGCTCGGCCAGGCTCTGGCGGTTGACATCGAGCTCTTCGAACGTCTTCTGCAGCTTCTCGGAGATGTACGAGGTGAGGAACGCGGTGGCGTAGAAGCCGGCGAAGTTCGTGGCCATGTTGAGGTAGAGGCGCGACGAGGTCCACGGCGTCGGGAAAAACCACGACTGCTCCGGGAGGGGAATGACGCCGTAGTACATCAGGTCGGCGAGAGCGCCGTAGAGGATGACCGCCTCCGAGGCGGCGAGCAGGCCGCCGCGGCGATAGAGCAGCATCGAGGCCGTGATGATCGAGACGAGATAGAGAAACGAGAACGGCGAGTCCAGGCCGCCGGTGAAGTAGACGAGGACGGTCTCGATCAGGAGATCGCCGGCCATCTGCACGGCGAGGTTGATCTTGCGCGACGAGGTGATCCGCAGGAGCACGATGTAGGCGATGGTCATCGCGTACGTCAGCCCGGCGGTGACGTAGATGTAGTTGATCGGCAGGAACTCGCGGACGGTGAACTGGATGATCAGGGAAGCCAGGAGCAGGGTCGTCACCGCGACGACGCGAACGACCACCAACATCCGGACATCGGTAGGCACGAGGGAATGGTAGCGCGAATGGAGGTTCGGGGAGGCAAAGGCACAGACAGGAGTGTCTCCGCCGAGTAGAGCGAAGGTGCCTAAACGCTATCGCATCAGGCTGTGGTCGACCGCCAAGCCGCTGATCTGGAGCGAGGCGATCTCTGCGGCATCGAGCTCCCGCGGCTCCGCGTTCGAGCTGAGCAGACGGATGTTGTGGCCGATCACCTCGAGCCTCTTGAGGAACATGGCGTCGCCGACCCGGCAGAGCACGACATGGTTGTTCAAGGCCCGCCGGTTGCGGGTCGGCTTCACGTACACGAGCTCGCCGTTGACGATGGGGTCGTTGCCGCCATCCATCGAGTCGCCGATGGCTCGGGCGATGATGCGCGCGCCGCGATTCCATGCGCGGCGCGGAATCCTCTGGCGTTTCGTCTCCAGCTCCACGACCATCTCCACGTTCGGGCTTGCCGCCGCGCGGATGGGCTGGGCCCTTCTGCTGGGCGTTGGTTTTCGCAGCATCATCGACACAGGCGGTGCCGCGGCGTCGGGCTGCGGCAGATGGCTGGAGAGAATGCTCTCGATGGTCTTCGCCGCGGAATGCGCGGCGCGAAGCGCGTCCAACGCCATCACCAGCTCCCCCTCGCTGAACAGGCGGCCCGGATCGAGGTTGATGGCGTGGGCGATGTCGATGAAATCCGGCACGGTCGGGACTTGCCGCCCGCGAAGGATCTTGCTCAGCTTCGACTCCTCCATGCCGGCGACGCGGGCGATATGGCTCTGCTTCAACCCGCTTGCCTTCACGGCAGCCTGTAGTCGTTGGATCACCAAGTCCAGCACGTCCGCACGTTAGCCAGGTAGCGCCCGGGAGTGGTGCATGAGTGGTTTCCGGAGAAGCGACACGAAGCACTGTTCTTGCTCAGTACGCAATATTCGAATGCCATATTGCTCATTAAGTAACATATGTTACTTGAAACGCAACAGTCCAACCAGCCGAAACCATCGTTCACCAGGCATCGTAGAACCGCCTATGCCAGCCCTCACGCCCGCTCGTTCGTCGCGAATCGCGATGTGGCTCACGCTTGCCATCGTCGCGTTGCACGGCATCTTTCTCGCCGCCTCGCTTCCCGACTATCGCGTCAGCGTTGACTCCGGGTATCACGTCTCACTCGGCCGATGGTATGCGGAGCATGGATCGGCGTGGTGGGACCCGATCAACTACCAGCCCCGAGGGCGGCCGAATCTGCAAGGGCCGGCGATGCATATGGCGATCGCGGTAATCGGGCGAGTCCTCGGCGGAAGCGGCGACGCCTATGTGCTGGCGAACGCGTTGCTCGGATTCGCGCAATGGCTCTGCGCCGTCTTCACCGTCTGGCATTTCGCGCGGCGCGAAGGAGGAGATTGGGCCGGGCTCCTCGCCGTCGTGTTGCTCGCCGGCTCGGCGTTCGTGGCGGGCTCTTTCTACATCGGCCTTCCGTCAGGATGGATCTTCATCATCGCTCCCTGGGCCATCGATTTCTTCATCAAAGACCGTCCCGTGATCTCGGGCATCCTGATCGCTCTTGGCGTCTACACGCACCTCGGCGGATACCTCACCGCGCCCGTCGGCGTGGTCATCGCGGCGATTCTGTTGCGGCGATGGAAGCCGCTGCTGCTCACGGGAGCTGTGTCGTTCGTTCTGGCGCTTCCGTACACGGTCCATTTCCTCCGCTTCCGCGATTGGTATCGCGGCGAGCACGGACATGTCGCCGCTTACGTCTCGCCTCTCGTTCTTGTGTTCGGTGCCATCGCGCTGATCGGGCTGCTTCGCCATCCGCGGCGAAACGCGTTTCTGCTGGCCTGGACTCTGGCGCCGATCGCCTGGCTGTTCCAGGATTACACGCGATTCCTCGTGCAGGCGATGCTCGCGGCCTCGGCTATCGCGGCGGTGCTCCTCGCCGGCCTGCTGGAACAGATGCGCCCCCGATGGAGATATGCGGCCGTGGCCGCGCTCCTGATCGTCGCGACGCTCTATCCGCTTACAGTTCCGAGCCTCGCGGCCGAAATCTCATGGGCGCTCGGGGCGCGCTATCCGCGGGCGCTCGATTGGAGCGAAGCGAAGGCGTTGGCCGGCGTGATCGAGCGCAACCACCTCAACAACCTGCTAGTCGATGCCTGGGATCATTCGTATGCCCCGTCGATTGCGGTTTACACAAACGTCCGGCTTCAGCGCGGGCATTGGGTCGAGGTCCAGAAGCCGCGCGAGGATCCGGCGCGCGATCTGCTGACGACGCAGAAGCTGTTCATCGTTCCGATCCCGGCGAACGATCCGCACTTGCTCGACTTGGCCCGCCGCGGATGGCTGCGCGTGTGGGGCGGCACGGCGCGAAATGCCATCGTCACAACGGGCCCGATCAGGCCCTCGATCGCGGAGGAAACTGCGATCGACGCGCGCTCTTCGTCCGAAAGCGCCGCATGGCTCGCGGCGAACGCCCGGCCCAATCACATCGACCCGACGCTGCTGCTCTCTTCGCAGCGCCTCGCGGAGCACCGCGCGAAAATGCTGGAGCAGCGGAGGCATGCCGGGCTGGTGGCGCTCAACTGCATCGCATACGGGTATGCCGTCGAGCCGACGCAGCCGAAGCTCGGCCGCGGCGTTCGCGATGCGTTCGACAATTGGGCCGTGCTGGCCGGGTTCCTCGGCGACGAGGACACACTCGATTTCATCGACGACAAGCGCCACGAGAATCTGCGGAAGAATCTCGCCGTGTGGTCGCAGTACGTGCTCGATCTCGAGTCGCAACCGATGCCGACCCAGCGCCTCGACGACATCTCCGACAAGGTGTTCCGCGAATTCTTCTGGGCCGCGTGAACGGCAGATCTCATCCCATTCATGAGGTCGCGAAGATCTGCGCGGCCTCGCCTGCGGGCACGGGAACAGCGAGATAGAATCCCTGGGCTGTCGGACAGCCGAGATTGAGCATCAGGTCACGCGTCGCTTTGTCCTCGACGCCCTCGGCGAGCGAATCGATACCGAGCTCGCCGGCGAGGTCGACCAGCGCTCGGATGATGCGCTGCGAGCGCGTGCACCGCGTGGCCACGCTGACGAACGAGTGGTCGATCTTGAGCTCCGATATCGGAAAATCGCGCAGGTAGACGAGCGACGAGTAGCCGGCGCCGAAGTCGTCGATGGAGATGCGCACGCCGAGCTCGGCGAGACGGCCGAGGACGTGAGCGGTCAGCAGCGGATGCCCGAGGTAGGCATCCTCGGTGATCTCGATGGTCAGCTCGCTCGCCGGAAGTCTGCGGCTCTCGAGCGTGCGCGCCAGCCAGTCGGGGAAGGACGTGTTGTGAATCGTGGCCGGTGACACGTTCACCGCGACGCGCCCGCAGAGGCCTTCCTTCCTCCAGACGAGCTGCCGGTCGATCGCGCTCTCGATCACCCACTGAGTCAGCCGGTGCATCACGGCGCTGTTCAGCACCTGCGGCAGAAATTCGATCGGCAGCAGGAGTCCGCGGTCCGGGTGCTCCCACCGCATCAACGCTTCGGCGCCGACGACGGCACCGCTGCGCAAATCGATCTGCGGCTGGTAATAGAGCAACAACTCACCCGAGTCGGCGGCCAGGAGAAGACGCTCTCCCATCGGCACGGAGGCGGCCTCCGTGCATAAAGGAAAAGAAGGAGGAGGCATTATTGGGTCCTTTGCTCCAGTCGAATCGGCGGGCGTGAGGAACGGCGGTGGCGCTTGCGAGCCCGGCTGCGCAAGCCCGAATCGAGGAAGTCGACGATCTCTCCTGTTACATGGGTGATCTCGGCGTCGGTGGCCGGCAGCGGCAAATCGCGAACCACGCCGCCGCTTACGCCGTAGGTGATGGCGCCGAGAACGAGATCGGCCCAGCGCATGAGCAGATCGTCGTCGACGCTTGGGAATCCAGTGCGAAGTGCTCCGAGAAATGTCTCCGCCGAGGTGGACGTGGCCGGCGCCAGCATCACCGCGCGAAACGTCTCCGGATGTTCCAAATGGAGGCGAGCCATGATCCGCGCGAACGCCGGACCCGCTTCGGCCGCGATCTCGACCACCGGGCGCACGAGAACGCGCAGCGCCACTTTGCCGGATACCGCGTTCTTGCCGCCCTTCTTGCGAAGCCGGCGAATCAGCTCCAGCCTTCGCTCGTGCAGTGGCGTCAGCCTCCGTTTGAACACCTCGAAGATGAGCTCCTCCTTGGAGCCGAAGTGATAGTTCACGGCGGCCAGATTGACCCCGGCCTCGTGGGTGATGTCGCGCAGGGTTGTCTCTTGCGGCCCGCGGGCCAGAAAGAGCTTCTCCGCCGCTTGCAGAAGGATTTCTTTCGTCTGAGGCGTCATGACGGCTGGTCGGTGATCCAATTTAAAACCGCGTTTGAAACAAAACCACGCATCAATGGAATGTAACCGGTTACAAGACGAAGAACTTCACAATTCTTCGGGACTTGCAACATTGAGCGCTCATTCAGATGGAATTGGAATGAGCGTTCGCGCTCCTCGTCGAAGCGACTCTCTGCATTCCTTCCACAAACTTTCTCTTCCCGCCCTGAGATGGATGTCGGACTCTCACATGCTCGATGCCGAGGCGCGCGAGCGATGCGCCGGCGTGGTTGCCGACCGCCGTCACTTGTTCGATCTCGAAGAGTCGGATGAGCCACGCAAGAAACTTCTCGCCGAGGCGTAACTCGTCCGCAATAGGAGCCCGATTCGAGAGCGGGTTGCCGTGAACGAATGGATGAAACGGAAACGCGTTCCAGAGCAGCGGGAGCGGTTCGATGGCGCGAATCGTTTCCCAGACCATCGTTGCGCTCGCCTCGGTCGAGCGGATCGATCCCGTCGTTGCCTTGCGATAGCCGCGATCTCCGCCGAGGATACGCACGCCGCCGAGCTCCACGCCGTCGAGCATGATCGTCTCGCTGACGAAAGCGATGCCGGTGAGCCGCGCGCCGCGATGACTCGGCGCCTCGCCGACCAGGAGCGTCCGCGGGCCGATGGCCGAGATCTCCTCAAAATAGCGCCGCAGATTTCGACGGCGAATCGCGTTCGCGCGCCCATCGCCGGCGATCGACGAATAGGGGTTGTACGCGCGGCTCGACACCTCAGCCTTCGCGAGCGCCGCCAGGAATCGATCGAATCGCCGCATCGGTGCTGACGGCCGGGCTCCACTCAGTGCCAGAACTGAGTGTAGAAAAACAGTCCTGCGCCGAACGCGCCCAGCAGAAGCGACGCCCACCAGATGTAGCGCCGCATGGTGAGGGCCGCAACTGCGCCGAGCGCGATCGAGACCTGCAGCATGGCCACGGCGTTGGCGAAGCCGTGATGCTGGTGGAGCAGGTGATCCGCCTCCGCCGACTTCGCGTCGCGCTCCTTCTCCAGCTCTTTGGCCTTCTTTGAGATCTCACCCTGTTCGTCTGCGTAGCGCTTCTTGTTCTCCGCGTACGTGGGCGGGGCGGGCTTGTCGATGGCCATCCAGGGCGTCTGCGCCGCCTCCTGCACGGCGCCCTTGATCCCCTTGGCTTGGTAGTAGGCCCACTGATCCGAGGCCTCGGCTTGAAACCGCGTGGCTTCGGTCTTGAGAACCAACGCCTCGTTCACCGTGGCGCCCGCCTTCAGCGCCGCGATCGCGGCGAGTGCGGCAAAGAGCGCGGTGGTGACCGCGATGGCCCTCAGAAAGTTTCCGCCCTTGTGCTCCAATTCCTCGTGGATGGCTTCGTGCAGTTTCTCGGTTTCGATCTCCGGGCCTTCAGGCATGACAAGCTCCTCTCCATCTGTATTGTAGCGGACAGTAGCGAGTGTTGAGCCGGTTGAACGAACCGGCCCGTGGGACAATGGAGCGAAAATGTCCGACCGGATCGTCACTCTTGCCCACTACGACCGCGTCGACGACGCCGAGGTCGCGCATAACGCGCTCGAAGCCGCCGGCATCGATAGCGTCTTCGCCGGCGAAAACATCGTGCGAGCCGAGCCGATCACGCTGCGGGTTCGCGAGGATGACGCGGACCAAGCCAAGGCTGTGCTTAGGCGGGTAGGACTCGGCGAATTCGCGGTTGCCGACGAGAGCGAAGACATCGAGCCCGAGCCAGAGGAGCTCGATCAATGCGCCGCGTGCGGATCGGCAGACTTCCGCCGCGTTCCGAAGCTGTTCATCTTCGTCGCACTTCTTACGGCCGTGGCCGGCATCGGCGGGGCCATCGGTGACATCTTTAGCCCGGCGGTCTTTCTGCTGCTGGCCTCCGCGGCGATGCTCGTCCTGCTCGAAGACAATTGGCGCTGTCGTGAGTGCGGTCACGGCTGGCGGTGACCGGATCGCGCGGCCACCCGTTCTCACGGCGCGCACTTTTGATACTCTTTACGAGCCATGTCGAGAAAAGAACTGTTTGCCCGCGTCTGTAGTGAAGCGATCATCGGTGTTGTCCGGGAAGACACGCTGGAGATCGCGGAGTTTGTTGCCAACGCCTATGCCCGCAACGGCATCGGCATTGTCGAGATCACGCTCACTACTCCTGATGCGATCAGTTTGATCGGAACGATCAGCCAGCGGTTCGGCGACAAACTAACCGTCGCGGTGGGCAGCGTCCGCAACACCAACGATGCCGCGTTGGCGCGCCGTGCCGGAGCGCAGATCATCGTCTCGCCGCACACCGACACGCGGGTCATCGAGTACGCCAACGAGAACGACCTTCTCTCGATCGCCGGCGCCGCTACGGCAACAGAGATCGTCCGGGCGTGGGAAGCGGGCTGTGACATCGTCAAGATCTATCCGGCGCTGCAACTCGGCGGCCCCGATTTCATTCGAACGGTCCGACAGCCGATTCGCGACATTCCAATGCTCGCCGGCGGCGTCGTGCCGCTGGACATGATCGAGCTGTACCTCGATGCCGGTTGTGTGGCCGTGAACCTCGGCGGCTCGCTCGCGGTCCCGGATCTGGTCAAGGCCCAGGCCTGGGACGAGATCGGCCGCCGCGCCGCGCTCGCGACGTCGATCATTCAGTCGCGAAAGGAAGCCGCGCATCCACCCCAGTCGCCGTACGTGCATTAGCAGGATCGGCCGCTTGCTTCTCCATCTGATCTTCGTTCTTGCCACCGGCACCGCGCTTCCATCATCGAACCCGACCGCGTGGATGCGTCCGGAGTCGTTTCGTATTGCGATCGGTATGTCGAGGATCGAGACCACGAATGTGCTTCAGCAAGGCGGGTGGGCACCGAAGAAAGGGAAGGACGACGACGAGATCGTGGTCGACTACACCGGCGAGCGCGCGCTGACGCTTCGCTTCGTTCGCGGCAGGCTGCGCTCCATTCGATTCGAGCTGTTTGCCATGCTTCCGGACGTGCGGCAGGCGTTCGATGCCGAGGCCGCCTACTTGCGCGCCACGCTCGGCGAGCCGAAGAAGCTGCCATCGAGATCGATACTCGTCTACGATCGCAAGCTACCAAACGTGATGGTCGTTCTCTCGGACGATCCGAATTCGGTGAATGGAAGGAGGGGGCTCGGCCTCCTGGTCGTGCGCTACTTCGATCCGGCGGAGAGGTAGCCGGGCTCTGCCCCGGCCTGGACTGACGCGACGTACTTCCGCGTCCTTCCTTCGAAGACCATCACTCCCTGGCCTAGCGTGCCCACGTAGAAGCGGTTGACGTCGAATGGATCGGGTGCGATCGCCGTGACATCCGTGTTTCGCGACGGAAGCGACAGCGCGTACCAATCCGATTCTGACTGTTGTCCGACGAGAATCTCGCGCTGCTGCCGCGAGGTGACGAAGAGCAACTGCTCCGTTCCGCGGACGCATCCGTACACGGACGCGTACCGCGCTCCGGGCGCCTCCGCTTCGCGCCACTTGAGATCGGGACCTACACGGCCGGCGTGCACGCCGTCCACGCCTGCAACGAAGACGACCGGAGATCCGTCGAGCGTTCTCATCGCGATCGTCCGCCCTTTCGGAGGAGCGCCGTCGATGGCAAACCAGGCGGTGCCGTCGAAGACGATGACTCCTCCGTCGGTAAGCGCGAAAAGCGCGGGCTTGCCGGCGAGGGAGCCAACCGCGAGGTCGATGGCCCGGTTCGCAGCATCGCCAAGCCGGTACCAGCTCTTCCCGCCGTCACGCGAGGTGAAGACGCCCTCCGATGTCGCGGCGAACCAACGAGCGCGGGTGAGGCGAACGACCTTGTCGACGCGAATCGGAGATTCGTTCGGCGTCGCCGGAGTCCAAGTCTTGCCGTCGGCGCTCCAGAAAAACCCCTTCTCCGTTCCAGCGACGAGCTTCACCTCGGCGTCATCTTCGGAGGCGCCGAGCGAGAGAACCGCAGGAAGGTTGGTAGAGCTGATCCTGGCCCAGGTTGCTCCGGCGTCTTCCGATTCATAAAGACCCGATGATGCACCGCCGAAGACCACCGCCGCATAGACATGCGACTTTCTCGACGGATCGGAGGCGATCGTCGTGATCCGCACGTTGTACAACCCATCCGATGACCTCTGGTACGTTTTTCCGGCATCGTTCGAGACGTAGACGCCGTCGCCTTCCGTGCCGAGGATGAGCCGGCCGGGATGCCGCGGATCGAGCAGAACCGAATTCACGACCAGGCTCTCGTCGGAGATGAGCACCCATGATTTTCCGCCGTCGCCCGAGCGATACAAGCCCGCGACCGAGCCGGCATAAAGATGGTTCTTCTCGTTCGGATCGAGCGCGACGGCGTGGATGCGGCGATTGTTGAAGCCGTCGCGATAGCGGATCCAGTTCTCGCCCCGGTCAGCCGAGCTGTAAACCCAGCCGCACGTCGAGACCCAGAGATGATCAGGATTCCGTGCGTCGATCGAGATCGCGAAGACGTCGGTATCGAGCACCATCCCGTTGTTGATCAGCTTCCAATGTTTGCCGCCGTCGTCGGTCCGCAGCCCCTGCCTTCGCGTGCCGGCGTAGATCCGGTCGTGGGTCCGAGGATCGATCGCCAGCGACTCCACGTCGGTCTGCTCCGAGATCCTCTCCCACGCCTCGCCGCCATTGACGCTGCGATAGACGCCGCTGGGTCCGCCAGCGAGGATGAAGCTCGCGTCACGGGGATCAACAGCGATGGCGCGGACGGAGAAGTCTTCGAGTCCGGCGTCGCGGCGATGCCAGCTCTTCGCGCCATCATCCGAGTACGCGATCACCCCTCCGCCCCACAGACCCCAGCATCCAGCCCAGAGGCGTCCCTGGCGATCGATGACCAGGCTGTCGACGACGTATCCGGGAAAGGGGACATTGCCGCGCGGGTTGGCCCAATGCTTCGCGCCGTCGCGAGAGACGTAGACCTCGCCCTGGCTCGTGCCAAGGTAGAGCGTGTCCGGATTTGCGGGATCCAGGATGAGAGCGCGAGCGTCGGCGCCGTAGATCCCGGCTCGCCGCCATTGCGCGAACGCCGCCGTGGAAAAGAAAACAATGAGTAGTGAGATCAGGAGCTTGCGCATGAACACCCGGAGACTCGTGATTCTACCGTGAACCAGGAGCGCCGGCATCCTTGCCCCGCGACAAGATTTCGCGACAAATAGAGTTACTGGCGCGTGTCGCGTGAAACCGGCCGCGGGGCGGGGCCGCCCCGCGGCTTGGCGGGAA
>DASQGS010000168.1:0-14172 GCA_035632455.1 Thermoanaerobaculia bacterium
TCATCTGCGGGCCGTACGGGGGCCCAGCGCGGCTGGGCCCTACGGCCGTGCTTAAATGTCAGAATGACGAAGCGAACGTTCGAAGAGTTGTTCGAGCTGATGAAGACGCTGCGCGGGCCGGACGGCTGCCCGTGGGATCGGAAGCAGACGCTGCCCGATCTGAAGCCTTACATCATCGAAGAGGCCTACGAGGTCGTCGACGCCATCGACCGCGACGACCGCGGCGCGTTGCTCGAAGAGATCGGCGACATGCTTCTGGAGGCGCTGTTCGTAGCTGAGATCGCGAGATCGGAGGGATGGTTCGACATCTACGACTCGATCACGGCGATTCACGACAAGCTGGTCCGCCGCCATCCCCACGTCTTCGGCGAGGTCGAGGCGAAGGATGCCGAGCAGGTTGTCGTCAACTGGGAGAAGCTGAAAAACGAGGAGCGAAAGAGCGAGAACAAGAGCCTCATGGCCGGCGTGCCGCAGGCTCTTCCTGCGCTGCTGCGAGCCGCCAGGCTGACGGAAAAAGCGAGCCGCGTCGGCTTCGACTGGCGGCGAACCGAAGACGTATTCGACAAGCTCGACGAAGAGATCGCCGAGCTGCGCGCGGCCATCGCCGGCGGTGATCAGAAGGAGATCGAGCACGAGACCGGCGACCTCCTGTTCACCATCGCCAACATCGCTCGGAAGCTGAATGTGAACGCGGAGGAGGCGCTGCAGTCGTCGAACCGGAAATTCACGCGGCGATTCGAATCGATGGAGGCAAACGTGCGTGGAGGCGGCCGGAATCTCGATCAGCTCTCGCTCGAGGAGATGGACGCATTGTGGGACGAAGCGAAGGCGGAGGAGCACTGACGATCTCGAGAAAGGCCGCAGTGCGGACGACGCTCGCGATCCTGTTCGCGGCGATCGTTGTGCATGACTTCGCGGCGCCGCCGGCCGGCGCGTTCGGCGCGCAGGCGGCGCTGTTCGCGATCGGCCAGTACCGAAGTCACGTCTCGCCGCATCTGAGCGGCATCGTCCGCTGCCGCTTCACCCCGACCTGCTCGGTGTACGGGCAGGAGTCGATCCGCAAACACGGGCTGCTGGTCGGCGGTTTGCGTACGGCATGGCGGATTGCCCGATGCACGCCCTGGACGAAGATGGGAACAGTGGACCCGCCGTAGTCTTGGAGATCACTCCAGCGGCGCTTCGGCGCTGGGGCAGAGCTCGTTGAGCTGGCACTCCGAGCACTTCGGCTTGCGTGCGATGCAGACTCCGCGGCCGTGGAGGATCACGCGGTGCGCGAAGGCGGTCCATTCCTTCTGCGGAAGCAGCTTCATGAGATCCTGCTCGATCTGCACCGGGTCGTCACTGGTTGTGAGTCCCAGGCGCGCCGCGACGCGCGTCACGTGGGTGTCGACCACGACGCCGACCGGCGTCTTGAAGGCATTCGCGAGAACGACGTTCGCGGTTTTCCGGCCGACGCCCGGGAGCGCGGTCAGCTCCTCCATCGTGCGCGGAACCTCGCCGCCGTGATTCTCGACGATGGCCTTCGACGCCGCGATCACTGCCTTGGCTTTGTTGCGGTAGAACCCGGTCTGGCGGACGTCGCGCTCCATCTCGACCTGCCCCGCTGCGGCGAACGCCTGCGGCGTGGGGTACTTGCGAAAGAGGCTCTTGGTGACGATGTTCACGCGGGCGTCGGTGCTCTGCGCGGAGAGCATCGTAGCGATGAGGAGCTCGAAGGCGTTCGTGAAATCGAGTGAGCACTTGGCCTTCGGGTACAACCGCTTGAGAGTGGAAGCAATGTCGCCGGCGCGCTCGGCCCGTTTGCTCATGGAGGGAGATTGTACCGTTGTGCGCAGCGACCGGCGCGGCGGCGCTCCACCTCATCATGGCCTCGACGGACGATCTACCGCCGGTCGTGATGCCGCGCGGCGAAGCGGATCTTGATCTGTTGGAACTTCGTCCGCTGATCCGGGGTCAGGAGTCGCTCGATCTCGCCGTTCGCCTCGTCGATCTCGTGGCGGATCTGCGGCCGTGCGCCGCTCCAGATCGCGTTGATCTTTTCGCGGCGGTGTTCGAGGATCTGGCGGACCTGCTCGCGCTGCGCCGGCGAGAGCTCGAGCTCGCGGTCGAGCCGGTCCAACATGTGGGTCGTGGCGTTGTCGAGAGCGGTGCGGGTGAAGAAACCCTGGTGGCGGAAGAGCCAGATGCGATCGCCGGCGATGCCGACGAACAGCCCGGCCATGAATGCCAGCACGACCACGACCACGGCGATGGTCGTGGTTTTCTTGCCGCGCGACGGCGGGGCGGTGGCCGGCTCAGTCGATGACACTGTACGTATCTCCGTCCAGTTGGATCTCCACGCCGTTCGAGCTGGCAAAAAGAGAATCGAGAGACGAGTCGGGCGCCCGCTCGATCCAGACCACGCTGACCGTCGCCCACAGGATCATGACGGCGAGCGACGCGACGAGGGGGCGGAACCAGCGCGCAAGGAGCTGACTCACGCCTGGTTGCGACGACGTGCGGACTCGGGCGCGGACTCGGGCCGTGAGCCTGGTCAGGGCCGGATCATCGGGCTCGTAGCGAAGCACCCGCGCTTCTTCGCGCAGTCGATCGAGGAACTTGTCTTCACTCATGGCTACCCTCATGCAAATCCGCGAGCTTCTCTTGCAGCTTTCTTCGTCCGAGCGACAGGTGCGATCGGACCGTTCCTTCGCTGAGGCCTGTCATCAATGCGATCTCGCGGTGCCCGAATTCCTCGACCAGGTAGAGACGCGCGACAACCCTCTGCATCTCCGGCAGCGACTCGATGGCTTGATCGATGCGCGCCGCCAACTCCCCTGCGATGGCCGGCAAGTCCGCGCGGTCACGCCGCGCCGCCGGCTCCGCCTCACTCAACTCTTCGTCACGAAAGCGCTTTCGGTGCTTCAGCAGATCGAGTGACAGGTTCGTCACGATCCGATAGATCCACGGTCCAAACGGCTGGCCGGTCTTGAAACGTCCGATACTCTCGAATGCTTTCACGAACGCTTCCTGAGCCAAGTCCTCGGCGTCCGATGCTCTCCGCAGGATTCCCCATGCGATGGAGACGACCCGACGCATGTATTTTGAGACCACATAATCGTAGGCATCGGGGTTGCCGTCCTTGACTGCCGCGATCGCCCTGGCTTCCAGCGGATCGACGTTGGTATGCGCGCTCTCCGTCACTTCCTCTGAGCGTACCGCAAACCCGAGGCGAAAGAACAAACCGAGGGGCTCGGCAGCGAGCCCCTCGTGTGTGGCATTTGCTGCGATGTCCATCAGTCGGCCGAGTGGGAGTGCGCCGCCACCTTGGCGGCCAGTTTCGCGGCCAGCTTGGCGCGCTGATCCGGAGTGAGGACGTTGAGCGCCTTCGACGCCGCAACGAGCGTGTTGGCCTTCACCGCCTGCTCCGCCGCATTCTGCTGATCCAGCACCTTCTGCGCCGTTGCTACGTCATTCGGATTCTGGAGCAGGGTTTGCGCGATCGACACGAAGCCACCTCTCAGCGACGCTTTGTACGGTGCGTTCTGATCGTGAAGTTGCTTGAAGATCGCCTTGATGTCGGATACCTGTTGGTCGCTGAGTCCGAGCTCTTCCTGCGCCTTCGCCAGATGGCCGAGCATCATGATTCCGGGAAAGCCGTTGCCGTGGCCGCGGCCGTGACCTTGTGCGTAAAGGATCGGGACGGCCACGAGCGCGACGAGCGCGATGACCGCCATGGAAATGACTATGTGCCTCTTCATGACTTGATTCTCCTTGAGATGTGGCTGAAGCCCGCGCGGGATTGAGCTCCTCCAGACCTGCTTGAGTTACGAAGGTATTCGGGAATCGTTGAATTCTAGGCGCCTTCGCAGTCCGACGCCAGTTGCCAGAAGCGCGGGCGGCGCGATCGGCGGCCAGGCGCGCGGGAACGAGAAACAGCCGTGGTCCGGGGCGATATAATCAACCGATCCGACCGCTCATGAGCTCTACGATCCGAGCGTTGTTTTTCGCGGTAGTCGCGGCAGCTCCTGCGGGCATTCTCGCGCAAGGGCTGGTTTGCCCTCCTTCCACCAGCGCGATGACCGGACCGTGCGAGCGGTTTCATTACCATCAACAGGTTTTCTGGCTTGATACGCGCACGTTCATCGACAGTTACGGCGTGACGCAGTTCGCCTCGGAGTCCGCATGCGATCGGGCCCGCGACGCGGAGATGAAGCTCAATCAGTCGGTCGTCGAATTCATCCGCAAGGCCCGCAACGACAACCGATACGAGCTCGATCGCTTCGGGCCGTGCCACTGCGATCTCACGTTCGAGCGCAACTCGCCGCTCTTCCTGGACGATGCGCAGCGGCAGGCGCAGGTGAAGCTCGCCGGCGAAGTGCGGATGCGCACACGCGAGCGGCTCCTGAGCGCGGGGCTGACGTCGGACAACGAGGTCGTTCGTGCGCTGGCGACGGTGCCGAGCTATCTGCCGCAGCTCGCCACTCCGAAACTTTTCCCGCTTCCGAGGGGAGCGGCTCCTGCGCCTGCGGTAAACGATCCGACAGCGGTCAAGCTTACCCGCGCGGTTGATCTCGGCACGGCGCCGGTTGCGAACATCGATCTCCCGCTGGCCGGTTTTGGCGCACCGAGTCCGAGCGAGACCGCGGCGCAACCGTCGCCATCGGCCGCAGGCTCTCCATCGAGCAGTCCGGCGCCGGCGGTAGCAACAACGCCACCGCGGGCACCGGCCCCGACAAGCGTTGCTCCGCCGGCACCCGCCGTCGCTCCAGCGCCTGTTCCCGCGCCCGCCCCGGCGCGTGCCGCCACGCCTGCGCCGGCCTCATCGAAATCCGAGGCGCCGATCGAGGAGACGGTCGTGACGCCGGATAGCGAGCCGGCCGAGGCCTTCATCCATGCCGAGACCGAGCGCGTTCAGAATGTTCTCAATGCCAGCGCATCGATCACCGACGAGTCCACCAAGGCGAAGGTGTTCGATGCGTGCATGCAGCGAATCCAGCTTCTCTCGAGCCTGCGAACGCTCGTCGAGGGAGCCGGAGTGGCGAGCCGCGTCGCGACGGCGATGCGCCACGCGCGAACCGAGCCCGAGCGGCTGGCGCTGGTCGCGAAGTTGTTCGGCTCCGAGGTCGCGCAACACTGGGCGCCGAAAACCGCCGCGGAGATCATCCTCGAGCCCGCGCCGCAGGACGGAGAAAGCGAGCGCGTCTTGCGGGACATCAGCGGGAAATACTCCGAGGCCCAGAAGAAGCGGGCGCTCTATTTCGTTCTCGCGCGAAGTCAGCCGGCCGAGGATCAGCAACTCGGACTCGGCGCAATCATCGAGTCGTTTCTGCCATGAGACGCAAGATCGGAATGCTGGTCCTCGCTTCCGCCGCGCTCGCGGCGTCGCTGCTGCAAGCCCAGGTTGCGCCGCCTGCTCAGAGCGCGGCGGCGCCGGATGCCAGCACGGACGAGGCGTCGAAAGCGCTGTTCTTCGGCAAGAGGTTCTTCGACCTGAAAGACTTTGCCTCGGCGTACGAACAGTTCGCGAAGGCCGACTCGCTCAAGCCCGATCAGCCCCCGGTTCTCTACAACATGGCCGTCGTGCTCGCGAAGGCGGGGCGCTGGTCGGAGGCGCAGAAGAAGGTCGATCGCTATCTGCAGCTCTATCCCGGAGGAGCGGAGCGGCCGCTGGTTGCGAAGCTGCAGCTCGAGCTTGAGTTCCAACGCGAGCTGCAGAAGAAACGCCAGGCAGACCAGGACTATGCGGATCTGTTCAGCCGTGGGCGATTCCTGTACGCAAAGAACGATCTGGACGGCGCGCTCAAGCTGTATCAGCAAGCCGAACAGCAGCGGCCCAGCGATCCGGCGGCGGTGTTCGATGAGGGAGTGGTGTACGAGAAGATCGGCGACATCTCCAAGGCCACGGAGCGTTTCCATCGCTACGCCGAGCTCGAGACGAACGCCGATCTCAAGACCGGCATCGATCAGCGGATCTTCACGCTCGAGACCGAGCTCGAGGACATGAAGACGAAGATCCTCTGCTCGTTCTGCGGCCTCCGCCTGCCGATTGGCGCGACTTGGTGCCCGCGTTGCTGGCATGGACCCTACGTCACGTCGTCTGTCTGGAGCTCGCGGCCGTGCGTCGAGGGCGCCTCGGCGACGCGCGCCACGTACTTCTCCGAGGACCGGTTCCAGAAGAACGAATCGCTGCCGTGCCTCTATCCGGCCGGCCTCATGACCGACACGCTTCGATACACGCCCGCGAGACAGAGGGGCATTCAAGAAGCTCGTAAAGCGGAGGGCTGGACGTACAGCGGCGAGATCATTCAGGGGTGGAGCGACAAGCAGGGCAATCAGATCAAGTACGCACAAGGCCCCGGATGCCTCGAGAAAATCGCGTCGCCGTCGTCCGGCGATGCTTTGATTTACGCCGCACACAAGCTGGCCGAAGGGATGTGGCTGCTCGATCGCGAGGATTACGTCATCGACGGCCAGAAATATGTGTCGCATTACACGTTCGATGCCGTCGGCCGGATCTCGGAGCAGCAGGTCGATTATGAGACCTCCTCGGCGTGCGGACATCTCATCAGGATGAAGGCGGAGCTCACATACCAGAACGACGCGCTGGCCGGCGTCAAGATTCACGGCGGCTACGAAGGCTATGCCGCGGAAGGAACGCCGCGCGTCGACTGGGATGTGGCGATTACCTACACGTACGACACCGCGCGGCGATTGACGAAGGAAGAGCTGGCGCTCACGTCGTTCAGCAAGACCTACAACACCAGACCGATCGGTGCGATGCGCGATGAGGTGGCCAAGCTGTATCCGTCTATGAGGGTCCGCAAGCCGCTGGAGAACGCCATCCGCACCGGCGATCGCTGCGGCATGACGGGAGATCTTCTGTTGGGCAATCCGATCGACCTCAGGCCTTTCTATGCGATCACGCCGAATCTCGCCATGGTCGTTCCTTATGGCGTTGTGAAGGCCGTCGTCACGTTCACGTATCCGGATTCATTCAATCCTCGCGCACAGTGACCGCTGCCTGCACCGGAACCGTGTAGGGAACGCACAGGGGATCGTTGGCGTCACAGTTCGCAAACTCGAACTGGATCGTGGCGTGCACGATGCCGTATTCGTGCTCGAGCATTTCGGTGAGCCGCTCTAGAAGCTGGCCTGTCGATCGCAGCGGTACATCTCCAACCATTACATGGCACGACAGAGCGGGCCGCGACGGCGCGAGAGCCCAGATGTGCAGATGATGGACTCCGAAGACGCCCTCGATTGTGGCCAGGGATTGGGTTACATCCTCGGGATCGATGCCGCTCGGCGTGCCCTCGAGAAGCAGATTCACGGTCTCCCGCAGAATGCCCCAACTGCTCCAGAGGATGATCACGCCGATGGCGACCGAAACCGCGGGATCCCACACCGGCGATCCTGTGGCCCGGATCAGCAGCGCGGCTCCGATGATGCCGATCGACGAGACAGCGTCGCCCAGCATGTGAATGACCGCGCCGCGAATGTTGAGATCGTGCTTTCCGTCGCCGAGCAGCCACAGCGTGAGTGCCGCGTTCAGCACCAGGGCGGCGATCGCGGTGACGAGCATCGGCGTGCTCGCCACATTGTGAGGATGCCGGAAGCGACTGGCCGCTTCGACGAAGATGAAGAGCGTGAATGCCACCAGCGTCCCAGCGTTGATGAACGCGGCGAGGACTCCGGCGCGGTGATAGCCGTACGATTTCGCGGTCGTCGGCGGCTTTCGTTCCAGGCGCACGGCAAACAGCGCGAGCAGCAATGCCAGCGTGTCGGTGAAGTTGTGCAGCGCGTCGCCGACCAACGCCAATGAGCTCGCATAGAGGCCGATCCCGACCTCGATCAATACGAACAGGAAGGTCGCCGCCGTCGAGATCGCCAGCTTGGTGGACACACCTGCGCCGCTCGCGGCGTGCTGATGGTGCGGATGACCGTGATGATCGTGGGCCATGGCGTTCGGGTGAGCACTATCGTAACGCTCGGCGTTGGGAATGACATCCCCCATCAACCCCAGAAAGCGGCGGCCGGGCCGCCGTAGTCCATAAGCGTTAAGATTCTCATCCAGCGACGGAGAACGACGATGACCACGACGACCGACCCGATCACTTCCCACGCTCCGCGAACGGTTCGCGCGCCGCGAGGAACCGCGCTCTCGTGCCTCGGATGGCAGCAGGAAGCGGCCCTTCGCATGCTGATGAACAACCTCGATCCCGAGGTCGCCGAGCGCCCCGACCAGCTCATCGTGTACGGCGGGATCGGTAAGGCCGCACGCAACTGGGAATGCTTCGATGCGATTGTGGCCACGCTCAGGCGGCTCCGGAACGACGAGACCCTGCTGGTGCAGTCAGGCAAGCCCGTCGGCGTGTTCCACACACACGAGAACGCGCCCCGCGTACTGATCGCCAATGCCAACCTCGTTCCGCATTGGGGCACCTGGGACGAGTTCCGCCGTCTCGATGCCCTCGGTCTGACGATGTACGGACAGATGACCGCGGGGTCGTGGATCTACATCGGCACGCAGGGGATTCTGCAAGGGACGTTCGAGTGTTTCGCGGCCGTGGCCCGGCAGCATTTCGGGAGCACGCTGCGAGGAAGGCTCGTGGTGACGGCGGGCCTGGGCGGGATGGGTGGCGCCCAGCCGCTCGCGGCGACGATGAATGAGGGCACGTGCCTCGTCGCCGAGGTCGACCGGAGCCGCATCCAGCGCCGCATCGAGAAACGCTATCTCGACGAGGAGGCGCCGACGCTCGACGCCGCCATTGCCCGTGCGCTGGAGGCCCGCGATCGCGGCGAAGCCATCTCGATCGGCGTCGTGGCGAATGCCGTCGAGCTTCTCGATGCGTTGGTCGCCCGAGGCATCGTTCCGGATGTCCTCACCGACCAGACTTCGGCGCATGACGAGCTGGCGGGCTACGTGCCCACCGGCATGAGCTTCGACCAGGCGCTCGATCTTCGGAAGCACGATCCCAAGAAATATGTCGAGCTCTCGTACGCGACGATGGCCCGGCACATGCGCGGCATGATCGAGCTTCAGCGCCGCGGCGCCATCACGTTTGACTACGGGAACAACCTCCGCGGGCAGGCGCTGAAAGTCGGTGTCGACAATGCCTTCGACGTCGGCGGCTTCGTACCGCTTTTCATTCGCCCGCTCTTTTGCGAGGGGAAGGGTCCGTTTCGCTGGGCCGCGCTTTCCGGCGATCCGAACGACCTCTACGTGACCGACGAAGAGATCCTCAGCCTCTTCCCGGAAGACAAGGCGCTGCACCGCTGGATCCGCATGGCCCAGAAACGCGTCGAGTTCCAGGGTCTGCCGGCGCGAATCTGCTGGCTCGGCTATGGCGAGCGTGCGAAAGCAGGCCTGCTGTTCAACCGCCTGGTCGCGGAGAAGCGCGTGTCCGCGCCGATCGTGATCGGACGCGATCATCTGGATTCCGGCTCCGTCGCCTCGCCGAATCGCGAGACCGAAGGGATGAAAGACGGCTCCGATGCCATCGCCGACTGGCCGATCCTCAACGCCTTGCTCAACACAGCGGCGGGGGCCACCTGGGTGTCGTTCCACCATGGCGGCGGGGTCGGGATCGGCTACTCGATTCACGCAGGAATGGTGGTTGTGGCCGACGGCACGGAGGGTGCCGCGGAACGCCTCGGCCGCGTTCTCACGACGGACCCAGGCACCGGCGTCATGCGCCACGCCGATGCCGGCTACGAAGAGGCGATCGCAGTTGCGAAGGAGCGCGGCGTCGACATCCCGATGATCTAGAGTAGTTTGACATCGCGGCCTTGCAGGCCTACATTGCTCGCACGCTGGATTGATTTGGGGCCGCTTGCAACCAGCCTAAAAAAAGCTAAATTGCCGGTACACATTCGATTGGTTTTCGAAGTGGCCCCACGATTCCGATCGTGGGGCTTTCTGTTTTCCGGGACAGGAAGGCGCCATGCAAGACTTCATTCAGGCCATCGCCGACGGGCACGTCTACCTTTTCGACGGCGCGATGGGAACGATGCTCTACTCCAAGGGCGTCTTCATCAACAAGTGCTACGACGAGCTCAACCTCCGTAATCCTGAGATCGTGCTGGAGGTCCACCGGCAGTATGTGAAGGCCGGCGCCGAGATTCTCGAGACGAACACTTACGGCGCGAACCGGGTCAAGCTCCGCGCATTCGCCATCGAGGACGAGCTCCGCGAGATCAACATGCGCGCCGTCGAGATCGCGCGCAAAGCGGCGGGCGACGGCGTCTACGTGGCCGGGGCCATCGGTCCGCTCGGCATCCGCATCGAGCCGTACGGGCCTACGGCGCTCGACGAAGCGCGCGAGTACTTCCGCGAGCAGGCCGCGGCTCTGCGCGATGCGGGCGTCGACGTGTTCGTGCTCGAGACCATCTCCCACATTGCCGAGATCGAGCAGGGCATCCTCGCCGTCCGCGACATCTGCTCGCTTCCGGTCATCGCGCAGATGACCATCGGCAGCGACGGCCGCACCACGTTCGGCGATACGCCGCGCGACATCGCCAGACGCCTCGACGCGGCGGGCGCGGACGTGATCGGCCTCAATTGCTCCGTCGGTCCCGACGTCATGCTCGACGCCGTCGAGGAGATGAGCGCGGTAACCGCGAGAAAGATCTCCTGCCAGCCGAACGCCGGCCTGCCGCGCGAGGTCAACGGCCGCCAGATGTACATGGCCTCGCCGGATTACATGGGGCGTTACGCAAAACGGTTGATCCACAAGGGCGTGAAGTTTCTCGGCGGTTGCTGCGGCACGACACCCGAGCACGTGAAGGTGATGGCCGATGCCGTGCGGCCGCTTTCTCCGCGGCGCTCGTTCGTCATCATCGAGCATGCGGAGGGCAGCGAGAAGCCGCCGGGCTTCGAGCCCGCGCCGCTCGAGACGCGCTCGAATTGGGGAAGGAAGATCGCCCACGGCGAATTTGTGACCACCATCGAGATCACTCCGCCGAAGGGCCCGAACCCCGACGCGATGATCCGCTCCGTGCACAAGATTCGTGAAGTAGGCGTCGACGCCGTGAACGTGCCGGACGGGCCGCGCGCACAGAATCGCATGGGCGCCATCGCCGTGGCCGTGCTGCTCCAGCAGCGCGTCGGCATCGAGACGGTGCTTCATTACTGCTGCCGGGACCGCAATCTCCTCGGCATGCACTCCGATCTTCTGGGCTGCGCCGCGCTCGGCCTGCGCAATCTGTTGCTGATCACCGGCGATCCGCCGCGCATGGGTCCCTATCCCGACGCCACGGCGGTCTTCGACATCGACTCCATCGGCTTGACGAACATGGTCAGCCTGCTGAACCGCGGCCTCGATCTCGGCAGCAATCCTTTCGGCGAGCCGACGACGTTCACCATCGGCGTCGGCGTGAATCCCGGCCATCTCGACCTCGACCTCGAGCTGCGCAGGCTCGACTGGAAGGTCAAGGCCGGCGCGGAGTACGCCATTACGCAGCCGGTGTTCGACGTGGCGCAGCTCGAGACCTTCCTCACCCGCGTGGAGCCGATGAAGCTGCCGGTCGTAGCCGGGATCTGGCCGCTGCTCTCGTATCGCAACGCGCAGTTCATGAACAACGAGGTCCCCGGCGTCTCGGTGCCGGACGAGGTCATTCAGCGGATGCGCGTCGCGAGCGACAAGAGCAAGGAGCACGGCCTGCGCGAGGGTGTGGCCATCGCCCGCGAAACGCTGGCCCGCGTCCGCGGTCAGGTTGCGGGAGTGCAGGTCTCCGCGCCGATGGGACGCGTCGATCTCGCGCTCCAGGTGTTCGACGGGTTGGTGGCCACGCGGCCTGATGTGCGAGTACCTACGACCGTGTCATCCTGACACGATTGCAGACCTTCGCGAGAGCCACCGCGGGGCGGGGACGCCCCGCGGTTGCGGCCGGGACGGCCGCGCTCCTTGGCGATGACGCGCACCCATTCGTACGCATCACCTCGGCCCCATCGCGTTTGTGATACATATGCGCCCCCTATGAAAGTACATGAATATCAGGCAAAAGAAATCCTGAGGCGGTACGGAGTTCCGACGCCGCGCGGGACCTTAGTCGACAATCCGGACGACGCGCGTGCCGTGGCGAAGGAGCTCGGCGGGCGCGTGGTGGTCAAGGCCCAGATCCATGCGGGCGGTCGCGGCAAGGGCGGCGGCGTCAAGCTGGCGAAAGATGCCGAGGAGGCCGCCGCGCTGACGAAGAAGATGCTCGGCATGACCCTCATCACGCACCAGACCGGACCCGAAGGCCGGCTCGTGCGCAAGGTGCTGATCGAGGAGGCGTTGAACATCGACCGCGAGCTCTACCTCGGCGTGACCCTCGATCGGAAGATCGGCATGCCCGTCGTCATGGCGTCGAAGCAGGGCGGCATGGAGATCGAGGAGGTCGCTGCCCGCGATCCGAAGGCCATTTTCCGCCAGCCCATCGACGGCGTTCTTGGCGCGCTGCCGTTTCAAGCCCGCGCCGTCGCTTACGCCCTCGGTCTGGAAGGAGATACATACAAGAAGTGCGTCGATTTCGTGCTGAAGCTCATGCGCGCGTACCTCGACACGGACGCCTCGCTCGCCGAGATCAACCCGCTCCTTGTCACGAAGGAAGGGAAAGTCCTCGCTCTCGACTGCAAGATGAATTTCGACGACAACGCGCTATTCCGGCATAAGGACATCGTCGAGATGCGCGACCTCAATGAAGAGGATCTGCTGGAGGTTGAGGCATCGAAATTCGGGCTCAATTACATCAAGCTCGACGGCAACGTCGGCTGCATGGTCAACGGCGCCGGTCTGGCCATGGCCACAATGGACATCATCAAGCTCGCAGGAAGCGAGCCGGCGAATTTTCTCGATGTCGGCGGCGGGGCGAGCGCCGAGCAGGTCAAGAACGCGTTCCGCATCATCCTCAGCGACAAGAACGTGAAGGCCATCCTCATCAACATTTTCGGCGGCATCATGCGGTGCGACCGCATCGCCGAGGGTGTGGTGAGCGCCTCGCGCGAAGTCGGTCTTCCAGTGCCGGTGGTCGTGCGGCTTGAGGGGACGAACGTGGAGCTGGGGAGGGAGATCCTCGAGAAATCCGGACTCCGGCTCATCACCGCGGACGGTATGTGGGACGCGGCGCAGAAGGTTGTTGCGGCTGCAAAGGGATGACCCCGAGAGAAGGAATCACAAATGGCCATTTGGGCAGACCGAAACACAAGAGTGATTGTTCAAGGGATTACCGGTCGCGAAGGAACATTCCATGCGATTCAGTGCCGCGACTATGGCACTGACGTTGTCGGCGGTGTGACGCCGGGCAAGGGCGGGACGACGCACGAAGGGTTTCCGGTGTTCAATACCGTCCGCGATGCCCGGGAGAATGCGGGAGCGAATTGCGCGCTGATCTTCGTACCGCCGCCGTTTGCAGCCGATGCGGTGATGGAATCGGCGGACGCAGGGATCGAGCTCATCGTCTGCGTCACCGAGGGCATCCCGGTGAACGACATGATCCGGGCCCACGATTTCCTGAAGAAAGCGAACGACCGCCGCGTAGCCGACGGAGGCAAGCCGTCGCGGCTGATCGGCCCGAATTGTCCGGGCATCATTACTCCAGGACAGGCGAAGATTGGGATTATGCCCGGCCATATCCATCGCGAGGGCCCGATCGGCATCGTTTCGCGCTCGGGAACGCTGACTTATGAAGCGGTCGGCCAGACGCGCGGCATCGGCCAATCGACGGCCGTGGGCATCGGTGGCGACCCTCTGCCGGGGACGAACTTCGTCGATTGTCTCGAGGCATTCCAGGCCGACCCGGCAACCGAGGCCATCATTATGATCGGCGAGATCGGCGGCACGGCGGAGGAAGACGCCGCGGCATTCGTCAAGCTGCATGTGACGAAGCCCGTCGTCGCGTTCATCGCCGGCCAGACCGCCCCTCCAGGCCGCCGCATGGGCCACGCCGGAGCGATCATCAGCGGCGGAAAAGGCACCGCGGCGGAAAAGATGGCTGCGCTTCAAGGCGCGGGCATCCATGTCGTGAAGGCACCGAGCGAGATGGGCGCGAAGATCCAGGAAGTCTGGAAAAAGTAGCGAGCTCGGCCGTCCGTTGCCCGGAAATCGTAAGAAGATCTCTCACTTCAATCTCTGTGCCTTCGTGGTTGTGCCTCCGATGCAACCCGGCGGACGGTAGGTTTTTCACCACAGAGGCACAGGGAAGACCTTT
>DASQGS010000169.1:0-8034 GCA_035632455.1 Thermoanaerobaculia bacterium
ACGACGTCGCGGTCGAGCAGCAGCGCCAGCGCCTCGGGGAACGTGCGCAGGCGCAACAGGTTCGGAGGCGCGATCCAGGGGAATCCCGCGTACACCGGCCCGAGGCCAAGCACTTCGACGAACGTCCCCGTTACGAATGAACCAGCGATGCCGAAAGCAAACAGAATCGCGAACAGCGGGACGAGCCCCGCGGCAAGGCCGATCGCGGCCGATCGCAGTGCGGCGCGCCATTGTTTGCCGAAGCGCGCGATCGCCACGAGCATCGCGAATCCGGTGTAGGCGCAGAAGTCGAGACTCGTAAGGCCGCAGATGATCAGGCCAAGGCCGGCCCACATGAAAAGGCGCGGAGCTCGCCGCCGCGTCGCCGCGAGCATGATCGCCAGCACGAACAACGCGGGCATCACACGCACGAACGGCACGGCGGTGCCGAGCATCGTCGCGAACAAGTACGCCAGGAATCCGACCTCGGGGACGGCGGTCGCAGCGGTCGCGAGCGCATACACACCGACGCCGGCGAGTCCGCCAACGACCTCGCGGGCCTTCAGCGCGTCCCCGATCGACACCTGCCGGTGGGCGCGCATCGCCGCGAACTCCAGGAGGCCGTCGGAGATCAATCCGTGCGCCGGGAGGATGTCGCGATATGGCCTTTCGCCTCGCAGCATCTCCGACGCCGGGAGGAGGCTGTGGCCGTCCTCGAAGAACGTCACGCGCGGCTTCTTCTCCGCGGCCATGAGCGAGAACGCGCTCGTGTAGGCGTAGGCGACGATCGGATAAATCGCCACGGACAGAAGAAACGCCGAGCGCCGGCGCGCCACGCTGGTCGCCGGAACGATCAAGCGGAGCACGAACGGCGAGACGCAAACGAGCAGCAACGGAAGCCATGCCACGTGCCGCTGCTCGTACGTGAAGAACTCCGACTGGGAGATCAACGCCAGGGGCGCGAGCAAGAACGCATACGCGGGCGGCAGTGGTTCCGGCCCTCGCGACGGGAGGCGCACGATCGCCAGCCGGATCGCGAGCACGATCCCCGCGGCGGTCACCGCGGCCTTCGCGCCATCGACGTAACCGAGATCGAGCAGCGCGAAGTAGAAAGGCGAGATGCTCGCGACGAGCAGGACGTCGTGGCGGGAGAATTTCGCCTCGAATCGCCTCAGCGCGAACAAGACGCCTGTGACCAACGCCGGCGCGAGAATCACCCACGCGAGATTGCTCGATAGCAGCACGAACCAAAGCGGTTCGATCATCGCGACGCCTGCGGCGATTCGGACCCAATCCCTCGTATCGTCCCGAGCGAACCGGCGGATGACCGCGCGAAGCAGAAGCGGAAGCGCGATCGGAAGGATGATCAGGCTGGCCACGAATCGGAACGGTGCGTGAGCGTCCAGACCGGCCAGCGTGAGGAACCCGGGAATCTGTCCCGGTGGCGCGGGCCGCATCCAATATGGAAGGAGCGCGATGGCGATCGCCAATCCCCAGATCGCGGCGCAGAGCGAGAGCAGCGCCTCGCGCAGTCCGGCGGTGGCGCGAATCGCCCCTCGGGAATCGCCACGAGCGATCATCGAGCCGCCGCCACGCGGCTGCTCTGTTGGATCAGCCAGCGCACGACCAACTCCTCAGCCCAATATCGACAGCGCCACGGCGGCCCGGCGACGAAGCCGATGTGCCCGCCGCGCCGCGTGATCCGCAGCTCGACCGCCTCCGAGGCCGCATCCTTCACTCGCGGCAATACCGCCGACGGCAGGAAGGGATCGTCCTCCGCGCTCACGCACAGCGTCGGCGTCGCGATCCGGCCGAGAAAGAAGATCGAGCTGGATCGGGCATAGTAGTCGTCCGCTCCTGTAAACCCGTGGAGCGGCGCTGTCGCGGCATCGTCGTATGAGCGGAACGTCCGGGCTCGCATCGCCCCATCGAGGTCAACATTTCGGCAAGGCTCCGGGAACCGCTCGCAGAGCCCGCGTACCTTCTTTCTGAGCGTTCGGAGAAAGCGGCCGGTGTAGAACAGGCCGATGCGGGTCTCGAGGTGTTTCGCTCCGGCGGCCAGATCGTAAGGGACCGAAATCGCCGCTCCGGCCACCACCAACGACTGTTGGGGATGCTCGCCAAGCCACTTGAGCAGCGCGTTCCCGCCGAGCGACGCGCCGAAGGCGACCATGGTCACGCCCGGCATTCGAGCGGCGAGCGTGCGGAGGACGAGATCGAGATCGCCGGTCTCACCGGAGTGGTAGAGCCGCGGCCTCTTGTTCGGCAACCATTGATGAATGTGGTGCGGATCGACGGCGCAGGACCGGAAGTTCATCGCCGTGGCGCTGTAGCCTTCACCCTTGATCACGGAGAGAAGACCCTGGATGTAGACCGAGTAGGAGCTGCCCTCGAGTCCGTGTACCAGGATGAAGTGAATCGCATCGGGCCGCGCCGGAGCATCGAGGTGATCGAGCACAATCTCGTCGCCGTCGGGCGTCGGCAACACTTCACGGCGGAATGCCACCATCCGGCGCGGCCTTGCCAGCCGCCCCCACACGGTCTGTCCATGCGGCCCGGGCAACCAGAACGACGGATCGAACTCCGACATGCGGGCATTGTAAACACTTGCTTTATCATTCCAGGCAAAATGGCCAGAACCACCTGCGCCGCCTGCCATCGCGAGATCGACGCGACGGCACGCCTCTGCGCCTACTGCGGCGCGGATCCGCTCAGCGGCGTGAAGACCTATCTCATCGGCCTCGGAGTGGATGCGGGGACACCAATCGCGGCTCCTGCGCCGAGGCGTGCTGGCCGCTTCGCCCGCCGCCGTCAAAGCCTCCTCATTGCGAGTGCGATCGCGGGCGCTCTCATCGCACTCCTCGGCCTCTACGAGATCCTTCAACACCGCAACAAGGCCGCCGTTACAGGCGCTACGGCCGCGACGCTGACCGAGATCGTCGACGTCAAGACGCCGCCGACCGACACCAAACCTTTGCCGCTGCCGCCGATGGCATTCCAGTTCGAAGGAAAGCCCGAAGCGATGCGCACTCTCATCCTCGAGCCCGGCGCGGTCAAACCGCCTGAAGTGCTCGCCGCCGAGCGCGAAGCTCAAGTGAAGAAACTGCCCCGCGGTCCGCGCGCAACGCCGCCGGCGCCTGCTCCAACTCCGTGAAGGTTGAGCGGCACACTTCCAACGATCGCGCCCACCCGCGATCCTGACCCCACTCTCAGCAAATTCCTTCACGCACTTTTGAACGCTTGCGTGCATCGCCTATCGCGCGCCTATCGCATAATGCGCAAATGCTCGAGATCGTCGTCATCGCGATCATCGTTCTGGTCGTGGCCTGGGGCTTGATCTACATGCTGGCGCAGAAGCCGGTGACCTTGGTCCAGAAGCGGATTCACGAGAACCGGTACGCCGAAGCAGTTGCCGAGGCGGACAAACAACTCGTGAAGACGCCGGCGGACAGCGCTCTGCTTCTCCACCGGGCGGAAGCCCTCAAGCTGATGGGGCGGTTCGACGACGCCATCGTCTCCTACCGCGAAGCGCTGCGCCGCAATCGGGACGATGCCGCGGCGCGCGAAGGGATCGCCCTCTCGCTCTCGCACCTCGGCCGCGATCTCGACGAGGCAAAGGAGATCATGGAGCAGACCATCGCGTCGTATCCGCAGATCCAGGAGTTCCAGGCCCTTGCTCTCGCATGGATTCTGTTGCGCCGCGGCGACCGCGCCGAGGCGCTGCGGCTCTTCGAAGACAATCGCGTGCTGATCGAGACTCGCTTCAAGGACGACTACACCGATCCCGATCCGCTTCTCGCCGAGACGCTGGTGCTCAACGCTGCGCTCCTCGATGCCGCCGGCGACTCCGCACGCGCGGCCGAATTGCGCGCGCAAGCGGCGGCCTGGGCACCAGGAAGCGTGTGGCACTCGCGAGAGTCGGCCATCGTGTCAGGATGACGCTTGCCTCGGCTACAATCCCTCGCGTCATGCAGTTCAACAAAGTCACCCCGGACATTCTCCGGAAGCTCGTCGATGCCCTCAGCGCCGATTGTGTCGTCACAGACCAGGACGCTCTCGAGCCGTTCACTCACGACTACACCGAGGACCTCCGCTTCGTGCCGGAGGTCGCATGCCTTCCGCGCACCGCCGAGCAGATTCAGGCGCTGATGCGCATCGCCAGCGAGCATCGGGTTCCGGTGACTCCTCGCGCCGGCGGCACCGGCCTCTCCGGCGGCGCGCTTCCGATCCTTGGCGGAATTCTTCTTTCCTGTCACCGGATGAACCGCATCCTCGAGATCGATCGCGAGAACCTCGTCGGCGTCGTCGAGCCGGGCGTCATCACCCAGGTGTTCCAGGAAGAAGCCGAGAAGGTTGGCCTTTTCTATGGGCCCGACCCCGCCTCGCGTGGCTCATGTACGCTCGCCGGCAACGTCGCCGAGAACGCCGGCGGCCCGCGCGCCGTGAAGTACGGCGTGACCAAGGACTGGGTGCTCGGCGCGGAAGCCGTGCTCGCCGACGGCACGCTGATCAAGACCGGCGGCAAGCTCTACAAGGACGTCACCGGCTACAACCTCACGCAAGTGCTCGTCGGCTCCGAGGGAACGCTTGCGATCATCACCAAGCTCTTCATGAAGCTCATCCCTTGGCCGCCGTATCGCAAAGTGCTGCTCGCTCCCTTCTCGTCGCTCGATCAAGCGGCGCAGGCCGTCACAGCCGTGTTCATGAAGGGCGTGCAGCCGAGCGCGTGCGAGCTCATCGAGCGCGATGCCGCGCAAGCCGCGGTGCGACAGCTCGGCAAAGAGTGGCCGCACCCGGACGCAGCCGCGCACCTCCTGCTCGAGGCCGACGGTTACTCGGCCGAGCGCGTGGACGAAGAAGCGATGATCATGGGCGAGGCTTGCATGGAGGTCGGCGCCGAGGACGTCTTCATCGCCGAGGACGAACCGAGGATGCGCGAGATCTGGTCGCTGCGGCGGTCGATTGGCGAGGCCGTGAAGTCGATCAACATCTATAAGGAAGAGGACACAGTCGTCCCCCGAAATCGCATCCCCGATCTGATCCGCGGCATCAAGGCGATCGCCGCGCGCTACGGCTTGCTCACCATCTGCTACGGCCACGCCGGCGACGGCAACATTCATTGCAACATCATCAAGACCGTTGATGACGAAACCTGGGCGAACGCGCTGCCGGCGGCGATTGCCGAGATTTTCCAGCACACCGCGAGCCTTGGCGGCCAGGTCTCCGGCGAGCACGGCATCGGCTACGTCCAGCGCGAGTATCTCCCCATCACTCAGGGCCGCGCGGAGATCGCGCTGATGAAGGGAATCAAGGATCACTTCGATCCGATGGGGATCCTCAATCCGATGAAAATCTTTCCGGGCTGAGATCGCGCATACGCGAACGTCCGTAGGGCCCAGCTGCGCTGGGCCGAGATCTCGCGCGACTTGGTGAAATCGACACCCGTTTGGGTCCGGCGGCCCAGCGCTGCTGGGCCCTGCCAGCCAGAAGTTTCAACTCCAAAACCGCCGCACGGCCATCACCATCCCACCGCCGCTCCTCCCAGCCGCGGGTCGCTCGCGCCGAGACGCATGCCGCTGGCCGGATCGATCATGATCCCGTGGGCATCGCCAATTTCCTCTCCGCCGCCGCTCATGCCCGGTTTGTCGCGGAAGCGATGGCCCATCTTCTCGAGGACGGCTCGTGTATCAGGATTGATGCCGAGCTCCTCCCAGAAGACCTCATCGGGGAGCCATTGGTGATGGATACGAGGGGCGGAGATTGCGGCCTGGATGTCCATGCCGAAGTCGATCACGTTCACGATCACCTGCAGGACCGTGTTGATGATCGTAGGCCCGCCGGGACTGCCGACGGCGATGACGACCTTCCCATCCTTGAGCACGATGGTCGGCGTCATCGACGAAAGCGGGCGCTTCTTCGGCGCGATGGCGTTGGCCTCGCCTTGAATCAGCTTGTAGTCGTTCGGTACGCCCGGCTTCGACGTGAAGTCATCCATCTCGTCATTGAGGAGAAACCCCGTGCCAGCCACGGTCACGCCGGCGCCGAAGCTATCGTTGAGCGTCTAGGTGTTCGAGACCACCGCGCCATCGGCGTCCACGATCGTGAAGTGCGTCGTCTCCGGAGACTCATGCACGGCAGGCCGGCCGGCAACGACGGTACTGCTGGTGCCTGCATGATCGAGGCTGATGCTCGCGCGCCGTTCTTCCGCGTATTTCGGCGACAGGAGACCGCTGATCGGGACCTTCACGAAATCGGTGTCGCCGAGGAATTCCGCGCGATCGGCAAAGGCCCGTCGCATCACCTCGACCAGGAGATGCAGCTCTTTCGCGGAGTGATAGCCGGCGCCGCGGAGGTCGTAAGGCTCGAGCATCTGAAGCATCTGGAGCAGGGCCACGCCGCCTGATGACGGCGGCGGCATCGTGATGATCTCGTAGCCGCGATAGGTCCCACGCAGCGGTTTGCGAATCGTCGGTTCGTACGTCGCGAGATCCTCGGCGGTGATGATTCCGCCGTGCGCTTTCATCTGGTCCACGATCAACTTCGCCGTCACGCCTCGGTAGTAATCATCCGCGCCCTTGTCGCGGATGCGCTCCAGCGTCGCCGCGAGATCCGGCTGCACGAAGCGTTCGCCCATCTCGTAGAACTTTCCGTTTCGCTCGAAGATGCGGCGGCTCTCGTCCGATACCGCCATCCTTTCGATCGCAGTCGGAAGGGATAGGCTCCTGGCAAGGTGATAGTTGATCTCGAAGCCCTCGGCTGCGAGGCGGCGGGCGGGCTCGACGACATCGCGCCACGGAAGCTTGCCGTGCCGCTTGTGCGCCAGCGCGAGGCCGGCGATCGTGCCGGGAACGCCCACTGCTTTCCATCCGCGGATCGAAGCGCCCTTGATCACGTCGCCCTTCTCGTCGAGATACATCGTTCGCGTCGCCGCCAGCGGGGCGCGTTCGCGATAGTCGATGGCCTCGGCTGTGCCGTCTGCCTTCCGGATGAGCATGAACCCGCCGCCGCCGATGTTGCCGGCCGAGGGCCAGGTCACGGCCAGCGCGAGCGCGACCCCCACCGCCGCGTCCACGGCGTTCCCGCCCTTGCGCATGATCTCTGCGCCAACCTGCGAAGCGATCGGGCTCGTCGACGCGACCATCCCGTGCTTCGCGCGCACAGGCTCGGGAGTTGCGGCAAAGAGTGTGGGCGAGACGAGGAGCAGAAGCGCGAGCGCGACCGAGTTCCGGTAGTTCATGGGCGAGAGTGTAATGGATGGGACTGATGGGACGCATGAGACCGATGGGACCGATGGAATTTGGCTCTCACAAAACTGTTGACATCGCACGGAGTTTGCATAAAAATTCAGAGCAATGAATATTTATTCACATGGCGATGTCCTGCGGAGGCGCGAGGAGATCGTGCACATCGTGCACGAGCGCTCCGTGTCATCTCAGGACGAGCTGCTCGCCGTTCTCAAGAAGCGCGGGTTCAAGGTCACGCAGCCGACCCTCTCCCGCGATCTCAGAGAGCTCGGCGTGGCCAAGACTCCGAACGGCTACATCGCCGCCGGCGAGCTGGCTTCGATCACCCCGATCACCGCGCTTACTCCGCTCGGCGTGCGCGAAGATCGCTTCTGGCAGCTCGTCCGCGACGCCGTTCTCTCCGCGGATGACGCCGGCAATCTCGTCGTGATCAAGACACCGCCCGCCGCCGCGCAGCCGGTGGCCAGCGCCATGGATGCCGCGTCCCTCGACGATTCCCTCGGTTGCATCGGCGGCGACGACACCATCTTCGTGGCCTTCCGAACCGCCGCTTCCGCTCACGCGTTCGCCCGACGTCTCCAGGATGTCGCCGGCATTGCGCCGCCGCGACGACACGCCCGACCGTAGCACTCCCTCGCTTCGGACGCTTTTCCCAGGAGATTGCGATGACCGATCAGCTCACGATTCAGCCCGTTCCATTCAACGCCGCCGCGCCGGCTGCGGCGCCCGGCAAGACCGCCGTCGCGGTCGTCGGCGCGACCGGCTACAGCGGCGCCGAGTTGACGGCCATCCTCGCCCGCCACCAGGGAGT